>NZ_JBHIMJ010000007.1:0-58127 GCF_042194035.1 Bartonella sp. OC16QHHD
AATAGTTTCAGCGACCTCATAGGGGGCATCGGTTGTTTCTGCTAGCCAATCGCGTAAACTAGAGCGAAAACCATGCGGGCAGGCTTCAAGTTTATTGTCTCTCATATATTGAGCCATACACTTCTCAGCGAGGGGACCGCGACCTTTAGCAGAAAAAAAGAAATCATTACGAGAAAGCAATCGTGCTTGTTTTAAAATGTCTAATGCTTCAGTTGATAAAGGCACGCGAAANATCAATTTGATCTTTATGAATATGACGTAAAGGATTGGTACGAACACCTGTCAGAATAAGCAAACGCAAAGCCAGTTGTGTTATGGTTGATGCTTCACAGAGTGTTTTATAAAAAGCCGGAACCTCTCTCCAATCCATGGCTGGTCTATTAGTGACCTTATGGCGTTGTTTTCCTAAGAGAGCTTTTGCTTTTTCTACAGCTTGTAAATCAACATCTACACCTAATGCAGCCGCATGTTTGAGACAAAGATTAAGACGCATTAGTGCTGTTCGAGCAGTTCCAGCTTTTGTATGCCAAATAGGGGCAAGGGTATCGCGTATCTCTGTTTGCGTAATCTCTGAAACGGGCAGACAGCCTAATTTAGGGAGAATATGGAGGCGTAAATGTAAAAACCAATTACAAGACTCACCATCATTTTTTAATTCAGCTTTACGGCTTTCAAAAGCATCTAGAGCAATATCTTTTAAATAATGGAGATTGCGCATTGCCTCACGCTTTTGTTTGTTGCGTTCTTTAATAGGGTCACGCCCCTCACGTAAAACAGCCCGCCACCTAGTTGCCAATTCACGGGCTTGTTTTAAAGAAACATCTCGCAAGGCACCCAAGCCCATTTCGCGGCGCCGACCATGAATGGTATAACGATAAAGCCATTGAGCACCACCATCTTTACGTTTGTGAAGAAGCAAGCCGGCACCATCATTATATTTACCAGCTCCCAATGTTGCTACAGCCCTTGCATTAAGACGATTCATAAGAACCATTTTTACTCCTTTCTTGTACAATTTTTACCCACACATCAACCCCGCTTGTGACGTGCAAGCAAGTGATTTTGATTAATACAACATGGAACAGATTTTAAATGAGAGAATCTTACGTTATTCGAGACTCTCATTCAACATACAAAACAGTGAATTGTCATTATAAATCAATGCATTACACACTGGTTGCGCGACAAATAAATATGTTTCTTCTTGTGTTGGTTGGTTACCTATTTATTTAAGCCGGCAAGATCTGAACACCATTAGCTCAAACTTAGTAAGAGAGATCTTAAAGCATAACAAGCAGGGTCAACGCTTGTGTGGGTAGAAACATGGCTAGAAAAAAAACACAAGACGATATAGAGCTTACAGAAGCAGAAAAAGAAATGCTTCAAGAAATGATACTTACCTACCAAAGTGTGAAAATGATGTCTCGCTTTATGAAATGGATAGCGTTTTTTATCTTTTTGTTGATCCTTGATTTTGCACGCCTCATGGATGCGCTAGATAATGTCATTGCACATTTAAAGCAGTGGTTTTCAAAGAACTGAACAACTGTCATAAAAGAAAAAATTTCGTAAAATTCTTTATTACTATGAATTGGAGATCCAATTATAAACGCAGTTCAGAATGGGAACCAAGTCGTAAAAGCTCTAGTGTTTTGGCATCTGGCTTTCGATAGATCAAAACTAAATCTGGCTTGATATGACAGTCACGACAATTGCGCCATTGACCTGTTAGCGCATGATCTCTCCAATGCGCTTTTAGCGGTTCATTCTCCGCTAACGCTTTGACCACAAGCAGCAAATCCTTCTCTAGTGTATTAGCATACCTACCTTTGCTTTCACGTTTAAGGTCAGACCGGAATGAACGCGTATAGACAATATAGCAAGCTTAGGTTTTCTTTTCAGATTTACGCATTTCGGTTCTATCTTCGCGTATCATGGTCCTTAAGCTGTCTAATGATGTACGTTCGACGCATCCCATTTCGACATCCTCGATAGCTCGTAATGTTTCCGGATTTGGTTGAAAGATCCAAGCGGTAATGTACGATCTCTAGCAATGCGGGTCATAAACATGCGTACTGCATCCGATACAGTTAAACCCGTAGACTTAATAACTGCACTTGCAATTTCTTGAACTTGATCAGGTATGCGGGCTTGAATTTTTCCCATTGCTAAATCCCCTATTCAATTGTAGCACAATGTACTGCACGTTAAGTCTATGTCAAGAGTTTCAACAATAGCTTTTCACAAGAGAACTTAGCAAAATTCAAAAAATTATTAGAGAAAGTTAGCAGAATAAGATATGTTTTGTAGAAGAATATTGGAAAATCCTATTCCCTAACCTTTATTTATGAACCCCATACTTAAAAAACATATAAATCAATGTGATATATGAATAAAAAAGAGCATAATATCACTAAAAGAGTGTTATAGAAATGATGTATCATGACGATTCTACCACTCGATAGTGCTTCGATAAGAGAGGCAATAGCGCTTCTTGAACAAGGGAAGTTAGTAGCATTACCAACGGAAACTGTTTATGGATTAGCGGGCGATGCAACCAATGGGAGGGCAATTTCTTCTATTTATTCTACAAAGGGTCGTCCGCAAATTAATCCTCTTATTGCGCATGTCAGCGGCATCGAAATGGCGGAACGTTATGTTAAAATTGACTTTCTTTCACGCCAATTAATGGAGGAATTTTGGCCAGGTCCTTTGACATTGGTTTTGCCTTTAAAGGAACAGCATAATATCCATCCTTTAACAACCTCTGGTTTGAATACCTTGGCTGTTCGTTTTCCAGACAGTCGTTTTGCGGAAGTGGTACAACATTTTGGCCGCCCACTTGCTGCTCCTAGTGCGAATCAATCGGGGCGTCTTAGCCCTACTTCAGCTGAGGCTGTTTTTGCATCTTTGGGGGAATCTGTTCCTTTGATATTGGACGGAGGACCTGCTAAAATAGGGCTGGAATCAACGATTATTAAAATTTGTGGTGAAAATATTTATCTTTTGCGTCCAGGGGGGCTTGCGGCTGATGAAATTGAAGAAGTTGTGGGGAAGCCTTTAAAACGGATAGATCAAAGGGCGGCGATTGAAGCTCCTGGGATGTTAAAGTCGCATTATGCTCCCAATGCCACGGTTCGTTTGAATGTAGAAAAGGTGGAAAATGGTGAAGCACTTTTAGCATTTGGTTCAAAGCGTGTTATGGGGGCTGAAAATGCCGTTTCTATTTTAAACCTTAGCGAAGATGGAAAGTTAGAAGAGGCAGCCTCTCATTTATTTCAATATATGAAGGAATTAGATTCATTTAAAGTGAGATGTATCGCAGTAGAACCTATTCCATTATACGGGTTAGGGGAGGCTATCAATGATCGTCTTATACGGGCTGCGGCTCCAAAGGAGAAATGAACATGGAGCAGGAATTAATTGAAGGGTTTAGGGAAATTGTTGGTGCTAAGCATGCTATAACAGATCAAGCGTTGATTGCACCATATTTGCTTGAAGAGCGTGGGCTTTTTCATGGAAAAACACCTTTACTTTTACGTCCATCTTCTTGCGCACAGGTCTCATTGATTATGCAGCTAGCGAGCAAAACACGCACACCGATTGTGCCACAGGGTGGAAATACAGGGCTTGTGGGGGGACAACAACCAGATGAAAGAGGAGGGAGCGTTCTTTTATCCATGGAACGATTAAATAAGATTAGAACTATAAATCTTGAGGGAAATTTTGTTGTTGTAGAGGCTGGTGTTATTTTACAGGATTTACAGAAAAAAGTGGATGAATCAGGTCGTTTTTTCCCTCTTTCTTTGGCATCTGAAGGTTCTTGTCAAGTAGGAGGAAATCTTTCGTCGAATGCTGGAGGGACAGCTGTTTTAGCCTATGGCAATATGCGTGATCTTTGTCTTGGTTTGGAAGTTGTTTTACCAGATGGCCGTATTTTAGATGATTTGCGTTTTGTTAAAAAAGACAATAGTGGTTACGATTTGAAAAATCTTTTTATTGGTGCAGAAGGCACATTGGGTGTTATAACCGCAGCCGTTTTGAAGATGTTTCCAAAAATAAAAGGAAAAGCTGTTGCTTTGGTGGGATTATATAGTCCGGCGAAGGCTTTAGAGTTTTTATCTCTGGCTCAAGAATATGGAGGAGGGATGTTGACAGGTTTTGAGCTCATGGGAAATCTCAGTTTGCAAATGGCTTTAGATTATAAGATGTGTGAGAAGCCTCCTCTTCAGCGGGAGCATGAATGGTATGTATTAATGAACATTTCATCATTGCAAGGCGATGATGAGGCGTTATCAGTACTGAGTATTATTTTAGAAGAAGCTTTAAAGAGTGCGGTGATAGAAGATGCAATTGTTGCACAATCTTTAAAACAGCAAGATTTTTTTTGGCAGTTGCGTGAAAGTATATCCTATGCACAAAAGTTAGCAGGAGGGTCCATTAAGCATGATATTGCGGTTCCACTTGCTTCTATTCCTGATTTTATTGCTGAGGCAGCGCTTATTGTTGAAGATATTTCTCCAGGAGCACGGGTGATTTGTTTTGGACACATGGGCGATGGAAATTTACATTATAATATTACACAACCTGTAGGAGCTGATACAACGGTGTTCTTGCAGTTATGGTCAAAAATGAATCATCGCATTCATAGTTTAGTAATGGACTATAGAGGTGCATTTTCTGCTGAGCATGGAATTGGTCAGCTTAAGCGCGAAGAACTTCGTTCTTTTAAATCGCCTGTCGCATTGGATATTATGCAAGGGATTAAAAAAACGCTCGATCCTTTAGGGATAATGAATCCCGGAAAAGTATTATAATTCAAGAATAGTGATCATGTATTTTTGTTTAGATTTTAATAACCAAAAAAGAAACCAGTTGTTTTTTATTCAAACTTTTAATAATCCAATGAGAAAAAGCTGCTAAAGGGTGTATGTTATTTAAGATAAATTGGGATAATGTATATGGCTAATCAATGCTTTAATCAGGCAAAAGCGGTGCTTGAATTTCGGTTAGATCCGTGCCATTTGCCACAAACGACGACATATTTTTCATCCAAAACGGGTAATCAGGTTATTTGTTCGTTAAATGAGCGTGGTGTTTCTTTTAAAACGGATATGCCTTCAAGCTTATCGCATTTAATACCCCCTTATCATTTCCAAGGAATTGCAGCACGTACCGTAAAAACGCGTTCAGGAGAAAGAGCTGTTGCATTAGAATTACTTCATGCTGATGAGGAAGCTTGTATACCGCTTTTGGTTTCCAGAGATTTGAATAATGTTCTTCTGGATTGGCGATTATGGGCGGATACTTATGGCCTCCCCATGCTTATGATCAATGAAGATAATCGCATTCTGGTTGTAAAAGATCGTTCTGATTTACATCGTTTTTTTGGTACAACAGCACATTCTAAACAAAAGCGTTTCTTACTTCGTTATAGCAATCCGTTAGGCTTGCGTTTGGTGATTGCGAATCGAGTTGCACTCCAGTAATATTAATATGCATTCATTTTTGTACTACCGTAAGCATTTATCTTGTTGTGCCGTAAAACATCGTTGTTTGGGCGGTAATATAAGGCATGTAAACTTCATACATGAAGTATTTTTAGAGGACATGGCGAATATTCTTAAATGTCGGTCTTTGTGTAAGTGAAGCATATGAGTGGGAACCAAGAGGAACCTGCTCAATGAGAATCCAGATGTTTCCAGATGGGATTTGGTGTGACTGTTGGTTCTTTAAGGCAAAGAGGAAGTCAATGATTGTAAATGAGAATTTTTTGACACCATATATTTGCAGCAGGAATCGGTTATGTTAAACGCTTTTCTCGGAGAGGTAAAAACGGTTTTCATAACAATAGAAACCGTTTTTTTGGCGGTGTAATTTTTGGTTTTTGCCACATCATTAAAACACCAGAAGATTGCTGGAAGTGTTTTTGATTTTTTTAATAAATCATTTCTCCATGTTGAATGAGAGCTTTGAATATTGCAAAATATTCTTATTTCATCTCTCTCCTATAACCAAAATCATTTTTTTGCACGTTATAAGAAGGATTAGAGTGTGGATAAAAATCATTAAAAAAGAGTAAACACTCTCTGATAAAGCGTTTAGATAGAAAGAGTTATCGTAATATTGAGAGTTGGAAAATACAATGATGGTATCGGTTTTTATCTTTATTCAAGAAAGATGGCAGAATGGGTTTATACTATTTGCAGGTAGTATCGTAAAATGGGAGTGACGAGCATGAGAGGTATTGTTTAAGAATTTGTACGTGAATAACATCAGTATCTTTTTTTTGGCATTTTATTTTTCGTAAAAGCGGAATTTCATTAAAAAACGCAATAAATAAAAGAAATGATAGTATATATGTTTTTCTTCAGGGTTTTATAAGAAAGAAAGTGTTTATAAAAGTGATGAGAAAATACGTTTAAAGTAAATACAACAGTAAAATGATCAGTTTATATGACAGTGTCATATTCAGAGAAACTTCCTATTTTATCATGAGTAGATATCCTATTTACAATATTTGATTGTTCAAACGAAAGCACACTCATTTTTTCAAAATTATAGTCAACGTAAAACAGTAAGAAAATTTGTGTATCATGCTCTTATATAAAATAATCAAATCGTAAAAAAGAATATTCAAATAATTTAGTTTTCTCGTGCAATGGCTCTCCATCCGATATCACGACGAACAAAACCTTCTGGCCAATCAATACAATCAACAGCTTCATAAGCACGTTTTTGTGCGTGCGTAATCGTTTTTCCTGTTGCTGTTATATTGAGAACACGTCCACCATTTGCAATGAGTTCTCCATCACGCAATACTGTACCAGCTTGAAAAACTTTCACATCGGGAAGAGTTTTTACTTTATCAACGTTACGGATAACAGTACCTTTTTGGGGAGAGTCTGGATAACCATTAGCAGCCATAACAACGGTGAGAGCAGTTTTTTCAGACCATCGAAGAGGCTTATTTTCAAGTTTTCCTTGAGCTGCAGCAAGAAAAATTGGCAAAATGTCATCTTTGAGGCGCATCATTAAAACTTGACATTCAGGATCACCGAATCGTACGTTAAATTCAATTAATTCGGGTCCTTTTTGTGTTATCATTAATCCGACGAAGAGAATACCTTTAAAGGGGGCGCCCATTTCTTTCATGCTTTTTAAAGCTGGTTCAACAATTTCTTTGAGGGTACGATTCACTATTTCTTGGGTCATGATGGGCGCTGGTGAATAAGCACCCATACCACCGGTGTTTGCTCCAATATCCCCATCACCTACACGTTTATGATCTTGGGCAGATCCAAAAGGAAGAGCAACTTTACCATCACAAAGGCAGAAGAAGCTTGCTTCTTCACCTTCAAGAAAAGATTCTACAACAATTTTGTTTCCTGCATCTCCAAATGCACTTTTGAAGCAGGCATCGACTGCGTTAAATGCTTCTTCCATAGTTGTTGCAACCACGACACCTTTGCCAGCTGCTAAGCCATCAGCTTTAATAACAATGGGAACACCTTGTTGATGAATGTAAGCTTTAGCTTTAGAAGCATCATTAAAGCATTGGTAGCTTCCTGTAGGAATGTTATTCTTCCGACATAAATTTTTTGTAAAGGCTTTTGAACCTTCTAGTTGAGCAGCTTTTTGAGTAGGACCAAATACACAGATGTTAGCGCTATTAAGAGAGTCTGTTATACCCGCCACCAAGGGTGCTTCTGGTCCTACAATTACAAGATCAATAGAATGTGCCTTACAAAAATCAATAACAAGGGGATGGTCATCAATGTTCAAATTAATATTTTCACCAAATTCTGTTGTTGCAGGATTTCCAGGAGCACAATATAACTTTGTTAGCAGTGGTGATGCTGCTATTTTCCATGCTAAAGCATGTTCTCGTCCACCTGAGCCAATAAGAAGAATATTCATTGCTTGCTCCTCTCATAAAAGATGATTAATCTCATCCTCTTCTCATAAGAATGAAATGTCTCTATCGCAAGACCAAAGGTAAATCATTTGATGAAAAAAAATAAAAATATCGCGCATGTTCAGTCCTATGATAGCCAAGGACGGGTTATGGATGCATCTTCCAAACAATGGGTCTACAGCTTTCTTCCCCGTTCTTTATGGTTTTATGCGCAATTGGCGCGTTGGGATCGACCTATCGGTTGGCAATTGTTGATGTGGCCTTGTTTTTGGTCAACAACAATGGCTTTTTTCTCTTATAACATGCATTACGATACTCTTTTATCAATGTTTCTTCATTGGGTTTGGTATCTTTTTCTTTTTTTTCTGGGATCTATTGCTATGCGAGGGGCAGGATGTACTTGGAATGATCTTATTGACCATAAAATTGATGCTCAGGTAGAAAGGACACGTTCTCGCCCATTGCCGACAGGTCATGTGAGTCGGTTTCAAGCGAGAGTTTTTATCCTTGTGCAATGTTTTGTTGGTTTAGTCGTTTTATCACAATTTAATAGATTTAGTTTTTTTCTAGGTATTTCGTCATTGATAGCTGTTGCATTTTATCCTTTTATGAAACGCGTAACATATTGGCCGCAGTTTTTTTTAGGCGTTGCATTTAATTGGGGGGCATTAATGGGGTGGGCTGTTGTCTTTGGAAGTTTAAGCTGGGCACCAATCTTGCTTTATGTGGGATCAATTTTGTGGACCATAGGATACGACACAATCTACGCACATCAAGATAAAGAAGATGACGTTACTGTTGGTGTCCGTTCTACGGCTCTTCTTTTTGGTAAAGCAACCAAGCGTGCTTTAGTATTTTTGTATGGTGGTTTTGTGATGTTCGTTAGTCTAGCATTTTATTTAGCTGGAGTCCCTGTTCTTAGTTTTTTGGGGATTTTTGTGGCAAGTATCCATATGTTTATTCAAATTAAAGTCATTGATATAGATGATAGTTCACAATGCCTCAGGCTTTTCAAATCTAATTCGCTTATTGGTTTTGTGATTTTTTCTGGTTTAGTATGTGGGGGTATATGGATGATATTTTATCCTGCGGTCTAAAAATAAGTTAGCTAAAATCATAGTTTCTACTGAATACAGTATGTTTTTTTTAATAAGCTTGTTGCTAATCTATTTTTAAGCAATACAGTAGAAAATATCACCAATTAACCTTTACAGTGAAAATAAAATTCTTCTATTTAAATAGAATAAATCATCTTCTTTTAGAATTTTTCGAATAAAAAATATTTGTTTAATTGTTGCGAAGAAAAAATCTTCATAACGATGAAGTTTGAAGGATTAGGGATAAAGTTTTTGTCTTTTCCAATCGCTGTGTTCAACACAATCCCGTGTAAAAAGCAAACGATCATGTAAACGAAATGGGCGATCGCACCAGAACTCTATAGAAAGGGGTTTAACACGAAACCCAGACCAATAAGGTGGTCGTGGAATATTGCCTAGAGCATAACGCGCAGTATATTGAGCAATTGCTTTTTCGAGCACAAAACGATTGTCTAAAGGTTGAGATTGTTTAGAGGCCCATGCACCAATTCGACTACCACGTGGTCGCGATTGGAAATAGGCATCGGCTTCCTGTTGACTTACTTTTTCAACGATTCCTCTAATTCTGACTTGACGACGGAGTGATTTCCAATGAAAACCTAAGGATGCTTTCATTGATTTTAAAATTTCTTGTCCTTTACAGCTTTCATAATTGGTATAGAAGACGAATCCTTGGGGACTGTAGTCTTTGAGGAGAACCATACGAACATTAGGGAGTCCTGTTTCGTCAACTGTTGCTAATGCCATAGCATTCGGATCATTTATTTCACTTATCGTTGCCTCTTCAAGCCACTTTGCGAAAAGTTCAAAAGGTTTTTGCATTTTCATAAAATGATCATCTGTTGGTATTTTTGTGCTCATAGTTTCTCCAAATATCAGTGAGCATGGGTGAGGCATTTCTCATTTACTTTATCATCAAGAAGTTACAGTACTATTTTTTCTTATTTTCAAAAAGCCAATGATATCATGTATTTTTATGGTAGTTTAATTATTTTTACTTTAGCATAGACTACAAGGAGCTATATTAAATAAATGTCTCATTTTATCTGGTATTTTAGTTTATTGATAGACATATAAAGAGAAAAGAAGAAATTATTCTTTAGAATAGACTGATGAAGCTATAAGGGATATTGAACAACGTATCAGTTGATATTTTGAAAACGAAGAAATTGAAAAGAGGGCAATATGCGTGATCCCTACACGATTCTGGGTGTGGCACGTACCGCAAAATCGCAAGAGATTAAATCGGCATTTAGAAGATTAGCGAAGAAATATCATCCAGACCATAATAAAGATGATACAAAGGCTAAAGAGAAATTTGCTGAAATTAATCAAGCCTATGAAATTATAGGTGATAAAGATAAAAAAGCACAATTTGACCGCGGTGAAATTGATATGGAAGGAAAACCGCTTTATCAAGCCTATGGTGCTGGTGAAAATTTTAACAATAAACAAAATCCCTTTTCAGGAAGAGCAAAGGGATTTGATTTTTCCTCTTCAGGTGGTGCAAGTTTTGATGCGAGTGATATTTTTCGGGATCTGTTTGGAGGAGGTGGTAGCTTTTCGAATTCCACACACTATAACCGTCCCCAACAAGGAGCTCATGTTCGTGCTAATCTTGCCATAACATTAGAGCAGATGGTTGGCGCAGAAAAGGTGGAGGCTGTTTTTCCAAATGGAAAAAAGTTAAAAATTAAACTTCCAGATTATATTGAAGACGGACAGACTATTCGTTTAAAAGGTCAGGGAGAAGAGGTACCTCACGGGCAAGCAGGAGATGCGTTGATAACCATTCAGATTCAAAAACATCCTCGTTTTCGGGTTGAAGGAAGAGCACTCCATCTTGATTTACCAGTTTCTCTTAAACATGCTGTTTTGGGAGCAAAAGAAGAAGTTGAGACGTTGGAGGGGCGTGTGGTTTTAACGATTCCTGCGTGGTCAAGTTCTGATCGCGTTTTACGGTTGAAAGGGAAAGGGCTTCGTTTAAAAAATGGTACAAGAGATGATCTTTATGTGCATGTTCGCATTATGTTGCCGGGAGATGAAAATGCCGCCGCACTAGAACAGTTTTTGCAAATGCAACAAGATTAATTTTAAAAATTTTATATATAAAAGCGTAGTTTTTGTTTGATTTTAAACCAATTGCTTGAAGAAAAAGTTGACCTGTGTCATAGGCAGGTGAATAATACTAATTTTAAGTAACAATGGGGCAGTGCTGATGGCTAAGGGTAATGGTTTATTGTACGGTAAGCGTGGTTTAATTTTGGGGTTGGCCAATAATCGCTCCATCGCTTGGGGAATCGCTAAAGCGGCAAGTAGCGCAGGGGCAGAGCTTGCTTTTACCTATCAGGGTGAAGCAATGAAAAAGCGTGTCGAGCCTTTGGCTGAAGAATTAAAGGGATTTGTTTGTGGACATTGTGATGTTTCTGACAGTGTCTCTATTGATACGGTCTTTAGAGAAATAGAGAAGAAATGGGGAAAGCTTGATTTTTTAGTTCATGCTATTGGTTTTTCTGATAAAGATGAATTAAGTGGTCGTTATATTGATATCAGCGAATCAAATTTTATGATGACGATGAATATTTCCGTTTATTCCCTAACAGCTCTAACGAAGCGTGCAGAAAAATTGATGCCAGATGGTGGTTCAATCTTGACACTAACCTATTATGGTGCAGAAAAGGTTGTTCCCAATTATAATGTAATGGGCGTTGCCAAAGCCGCTCTTGAAGCGAGCGTGAAATATTTAGCGGTAGATTTAGGTCCCCAAAATATTCGTGTTAATGCTATATCTGCTGGACCAATTAAAACGTTAGCGGCTTCTGGTATTGGTGATTTTCGTTATATTTTAAAATGGAATGAATATAATGCTCCATTACGTCGTACGGTAACAATTGAAGAGGTTGGTGATTCTGCGCTTTATTTTCTTTCAGATTTGTCTCGTTCTGTTACCGGTGAAGTCCATCATGTCGATTCGGGTTATAATATCATAGGTATGAAAGCAGTTGATGCCCCAGACATTTCTGTCGTTAAAGAATAAAGTTTGGTTTATAAGATTTTATTAGACAGCAGTAATTTGACCAAATTTAAGGTGTCCAAGAGTATTTGGGAGAAAAGAGTTGTCTTGTGTATAGCACACAACATACGTTATCGTTGTATATATTTGACAGAGAAATGGATCTTTTTTCATGTCGCATAATACATTTGGTCATTTGTTTCGTGTAACAACATGGGGTGAAAGTCATGGTGCTGCTCTTGGTTGTGTCATTGATGGTTGTCCACCTGGAATTATTTTTACTCTTGCAGAAGTTCAAGCTTATCTTGATAAACGCAAGCCAGGACAATCAAAATATACAACGCAGCGCCGAGAACCAGATGAAGTAGAGGTCCTTTCAGGAGTTGTTGTTCAAGACGATGGAACGACATTGGTGACAACAGGTACACCAATTTCTCTGTTGATTCGAAACACAGATCAACGCTCTCAAGATTATGGAGCAATTGCTCATCAGTATCGTCCAGGACATGCGGATTATACTTATGATATTAAATATGGCATTCGTGATTTTCGAGGCGGGGGACGTGCTTCGGCACGGGAGACGGCAGCACGTGTTGCAGCAGGTGCATTTGCTCGTAAAATCGTTCCTGGTTTGATTGTACGAGGAGCAGTGATAGCAATTGGTCCTCATAATATTAATCGTGATCGTTGGGATTGGTCAGAGGTTGATAATAATCCTTTTTTTACAGCTGATGCAGAGATGGTTCACATTTTTAGTGACTATATCAGTAAACTCCGTAAAGAGGGGACATCTGTTGGTGCGGTTGTTGAGATCGTTGCAGAAAATGTTCCGGCAGGTTTAGGAGCCCCTATTTACGCAAAGCTTGATCAAGATATTGCCTCGTTACTTATGTCGATTAATGCGGTAAAAGGTGTGGAAATTGGTGATGGTTTTGCGGCAGCCCGCTTGAGGGGAGAAGAAAATGCCGATGAAATGCGAATGGGAAATGATGGAAAACCGCTTTTTTTATCCAATCATGCTGGTGGTATTTTAGGGGGAATATCGAGTGGACAGCCAATTGTTGCACGTTTTGCTGTAAAGCCTACTTCATCAATTTTAACACCTCGTCGTTCCATTGATGTTGATGGTCATGATATAGACGTTATAACAAAGGGACGTCATGATCCATGTGTTGGGATTCGTGCCGTTCCTGTTGGTGAGGCGATGGTTGCTTGTGCTATTGCTGACCATTATCTAAGACATCGCGGTCAAGTTGGGTGATTGAAAAGGTGAACAATGGCGTATGATGAAAAAAAAATTGTTTCTGCACTTAAAGCTTTTGAACGCGGTGAAATTGTTGTGGTGACAGATGATGATGACCGTGAAAATGAGGGTGATTTAACTGTTGCTGCAGCGCATTGTACAGAAGAAAAGATGGCGTTTATTCTTCGTCACACAACAGGTATTGTGTGCACACCTATGCCAAAAAAAGAAGCAAAACGGTTTAATCTTTCTCCTATGGTACCAGATAATAACTCTGCACATGGGACGCAATTTACGGTTACTGTTGATTTTAAACACGGCATAACAACAGGAATTTCAGCGCATGACCGTACATTAGCTGTACGTAATCTTGCGAATTCAAATGCAAGTGCGGATGATTTTGTTCGTCCAGGGCATGTTTTTCCTTTAATTGCGCATGAAGGGGGGGTGCTCATGCGTTCAGGTCACACGGAGGCCGCTGTTGATTTATGTAAATTATCTAATTTGCCGCCGGTTGGTGTTATCGGTGAATTAGTCAATGATGATGGAAGCGTTAAACATGGCGATCAGATTATGAAATTTGCGCAAGAACATCGGTTGCATATTATAACGGTTGCAGATTTAATTTCTTACCGCCAACGTAAGGAAATATTGATCAAGCATGTTGGAGAAATGCTTATTGAAACATCTGTAGGTCCCGCTATTGTTCAAAGTTATCAACTCCCTTGGGAAGTCGTTCAGCATATTGCAATTGTTTTTGGTGATGTCCGTGAGGGTGAGAATATTCCTGTGCATTTACATCATGAAAACATTATAAGTGACGTTTTTTGTCAAACTTCAGATATTATGGTGATGATGCGGCGTATGATGGAAAAAGAAAAACGTGGCGTATTTATTTATTTGCGTGAAGGATCTGTTATACAATCAACTGTTGGTATTCAAAACATGACAAGAAACAGTTCAGAAAACCATGTGCAGGCGATTGAACGCGAAGAAGAATGGCGCAAAATTGGTTTAGGATCACAAATTTTAAAATATTTAGGAATAGGCTCTGTTATTGTTTATGCTTCTAAAGAGCATCATTATGTAGGTTTGGAAGGTTTTGGAGTTCGTATATCCAGAACAGATATTTTTTGAGGTTCATATGAAAAAAGAGATACAAGAGGGGGATATTACGACCTTAAGCTTTGAGCAAGCGCTTAAGCAACTTGAAGTTATTGTCGAAAATTTGGAACGTGGCGATGTGCCTTTGGAACAATCCATTGATATTTATGAACGCGGTGAAGCGCTTAAAAAGCATTGTGAAAAACTCTTAAGAGTTGCTGAAGCTAAAGTTGAAAAAATCCAGCTTTCAGAAGAAGGTTCTCCAGAAGGAGTGGAACCACTTGATGCTAAATAATTTAAATCTTTTTGGATATTTATTGTGGGACTTAAGAGAAGCAATAACCTTAGTTTATAAATAGAAAGTTTTATTGATTTCTTTTTTATAAAATAAGTTAAAAATGAGGAAATTATAGCTCATCTCAAATAGAAAAGAGCATTTTTCAGTAAAAAAGATGCAAAACTGTAAATAAAAGAGTAGAGAAGATATATTTTTATCATTGTGTTTTCTTGAGTTAAGATAATAGAAAGGATTTTTTTTGTCTCAGGTCTTAACACCATTGCTTGACCGTGTTTGTTTTCCGCAAGATTTGCGGGCATTGCCTGAGTCTGATTTGGTACAGTTGGCTGATGAGTTGCGGACCGCAACAATTGATGCGGTTTCTGTAACAGGTGGTCATCTTGGGGCGGGACTTGGTGTTGTTGAGCTCACTGTTGCATTACATTATATTTTTAATACACCAGAGGATAGGATTATTTGGGATGTTGGTCATCAAACCTATCCACACAAGATTTTAACGGGGCGTAGAGAAAAAATTTGCACATTACGTCAAGAGGGCGGATTATCTGGTTTTACAAAACGTTCAGAAAGTGTGTATGATCCATTTGGAGCGGGGCATTCGTCTACTTCTATTTCAGCGGGGCTTGGTATGGCGGTGGCAAGTGCTTTGAAAGCAGAGACAAGACGCAATATCATAACTGTCATTGGTGATGGTGCAATGTCAGCGGGCATGGCTTATGAAGCAATGAACAACGCTGGTGCTTTGAATGCACGCTTGATTGTTGTTCTTAATGATAACGATATGTCTATAGCACCACCTACAGGTGCTATGAGTGCACATCTTGCACGATTAGTGTCTCGTCCTTCTTATCGTCATTTGCGTGAACGCGTAAAGATGTTGAGCGAAAAATTGCCAAAGTTTTTTTTGGATAAAGCCCGTCGTTCAGAGGAATTTGCGCGTGGACTTTTGGTTGGGGGAACTTTATTTGATGAGCTTGGCTTTTATTATGTTGGCCCCATAGATGGGCACAATTTGGGGCATTTATTGCCTGTTTTTAAAAATGTTCGTGAATATCCTAATGGTCCTGTTTTGGTGCATGTTGTAACCCATAAGGGAAAGGGATATCCACCTGCAGAGGCCTCGTCTGATAAATATCATGGTGTTAATCGTTTTGATGTCACGACAGGAAAACAGGTAAAAGCATCAAGTAATATTCTACCCTATACCAAGGTATTTTCTAAAGCTTTAATAGAAGAAGCTCGCCATGATGATAAGATTGTTGGCATAACAGCAGCGATGCCAACAGGGACAGGTCTTGATTCTTTTGCGAAAAAATTTCCTGAAAAAATGTTTGATGTTGGTATCGCTGAGCAACATGCCGTAACTTTTGCGGCAGGACTTGCTTGTGAAGGGTATAAGCCTTTTGTTGCAATTTATTCTACTTTTTTACAGCGTGCTTATGATCAAATTGTTCATGATGTATCAATTCAAAAATTACCGGTACGTTTTGCTATTGACCGAGCAGGTTTTGTGGGGGCAGATGGTGCAACACATGCTGGAAGTTTTGATATTGTTTTTTTGGCCACTCTTCCTGACTTTGTTGTTATGGCACCTTCTGATGAGCTTGAACTGATGCATATGGTGCGTACAGCTGCAGCTTATGATCAGGGACCAATTTCTTTTCGTTATCCGCGTGGTGAGGGGATTGGTATAGATTTACCGCAACGTGGTGAGTTATTAGAAATTGGAAAAGGGCGCGTTCTGCGTGAAGGAAATAGAATCGCTTTGGTTTGTTTTGGAACGCGGATGTCAGAAGTGTTGCAAGCTGCTGATGCGTTGGAGGCTGAAGGATTGTCTACAACGGTTGCAGATGCACGGTTTGCAAAACCTTTAGATAAGGATTTGATGCGTCGTTTGGCACGTGAGCATGAGGTATTGGTGACAATTGAAGAAGGGGCAATCGGTGGATTTGGAGCGCACATATTACAATTTTTAGCGCAAGAAGGGCTCTTAGAGCATGGTTTGAAAGTTCGTACACTAAAATTTCCTGATGAATATTTGAATCATGGTTCACCAGAAAAAGTTCTTTCACGTGTCGGACTTGACGCTATGGGTATTTTAAGCACGGTTTTTGCTGTTTTGGGACGCGAGATTCGAACAGAATAGAAAATTCGAGTATGAGATGGCTTCCAGAAAAAGACTCGATATTTTTTTAGTTGAAAAAAACTTTTTTACGACACGTTCACGCGCACGTGATGCAATTATGCGCCAAACTGTTAAAGTTAACGGAGAAATCGTTTTTAAAGCTGGGCAAATCGTTTTTGATGATGCAGAGATTGCCGTTTGTGATCCAGCACAGAATTATGTTTCTCGGGCAGCGTTAAAATTGATTGCTGCACTTGATGCATTTCCAATTATAACAGATAAAGTGACAGCCATTGATGTTGGTGCATCAACAGGTGGTTTTACGCAAGTTCTCTTAGAGCGTGGAGCAGATCATGTCATTGCCGTTGATGTTGGGCATCATCAATTTGATAAACGTTTATTGGGCAACAGTGCTATAACGTTATTAGAAGGCTTGAATGTCAGAGATTTTAAACAGGAACATTTAGGTGGGCGAGAAATTGATCTTATCGTTTCAGATGTTAGCTTTATTTCGCTCAAACTTGCATTGCCTCCCGTGTTGTCTTTAGCCAAGAAGGGAGCCCAAGCTGTTTTACTGGTAAAGCCTCAGTTTGAGGTTGGTCGTAAACACTTTAGTAAGGGAGGAATATTAAGTCCATCAAGTGCTAAAAAAACTGCTGAGGCGCTTTTTGTTTGGTTAAATACACAAACAGGGTGGAGTGCAAAAAGTTTAATTTCTTCCCCTATTACAGGTGGTGATGGCAACGTGGAATATTTACTATTCGGAGAAAAACAAGAGTGAATGACAATGTCATAATCGATCATATCGGAGCAAATGGTTATGGTACTGCTAAGACGTCTCACGGCTTCGTTTCTGTTCCTTTTACTTTACCAGGAGAGTGTGCTGAAATTACTGTTCATGGAAAATATGCAACATATATAGCATTAAAAGAAAAATCATTAGAACGCATTGATACTCTTTGTCAGCATTTTGGAGAATGTGGAGGGTGTACTCTTCAGCATTGGCATATGGATGCTTATCGCGTATGGAAACAACAATTGGTTGTTGATGCGCTTAAAAAGTATGGACTTAATAATGTTGTTGCGCCTTTAATAGAATGTAAACCTTATAGCCGACGGCGGATTACTCTAACAGCATCTATGACCCCACAGGGGCAAAAAGTTGGTTTTAACCGTTATCTCTCTCATGAGATTGTAGCTCTTGAGGAATGTCCAGTAAGCCGTCCAGAGCTTATTTCTCAGTTGCATAATATTAGAGAGCTCTGTGCTTTTCTAAGCAGCTCTGCCAAACGGTTTCATGTTACGATAACATGTGTTGAAAATGGTTTAGATGTTGCTTTAAGCGGTTGCATTATACACCATGAATCACTTCGTCAGAAAATGATCAGTGCTGCTCTTTCATATGGGATTATACGTTTATCTGTTGACGGTGAAGTTTTGGTTGAACGAGAAAAACCAGAGATTTACTTTGGAGATGTCCGTGTTGAATTTCCTTTTGGTGGTTTTCTGCAAGCAACTTGTGAAGCTGAAAATATAATGGGCAATATTATTTTGACTCATTTTAAAAAAGTAAAGAATGCTGTTGATTTGTTTTCAGGGGTAGGAACATTTACCTTGCGTATGGCAAAAAAGATGAATGTTCATGCAGTAGAAAATAATGAAGATGCATTAAGAAATCTAAATACAGCAGCACGTTTCGCGACTGGTTTAAAAACGTTCACTTGTGAAAAACGTGATCTTTTCCGACATCCCCTTTCTGTAAAGGAACTTGAATGTTTTGAGAGTGTTGTTTTTGATCCTCCCCGTGCTGGTGCAGAGCAACAAGTACGTGAATTAGCGAAGACAACAGTATCACGTGTTGTGGCAATTTCTTGTAATCCTACTACATTTGCTCGTGATTTATCTCTTCTTGTTGCAGGGGGGTATACAGTAGAAAAAATCATACCGATTGATCAATTTTTATGGTCACCACATGTCGAAATTGTTGCTGTTTTGAGCAAAAAGAAAAAAAAGAAAGGTTGGAAACTTTAGCCTAATTTTTTTTAATGCTATGAAGATTTTTTAAAAGTTGACCTGTGTATTATTATAAAATCTCTCCAAAATTTATCTATAATAATAATCTTTTTCTCGTTGAGTTAAGAGCACTGAATGTAGAAAGTGTTTTTTTCTTTTAAGCTTTTTTATTATGAAATATAAAAGACAAGTTACCCCACACAAAAAAACCACAAAAGACTAATGTATTACGAAGAAGATGTGTCTGAATAAGCCTGTGCCATCGTTATATTTGCCATCCCCTAATGTTTCTTAAAACTCTTGGTACTTGAGACGGCCCATAAGAGGAATCTTTAGTTCTTTCTTGTACAGTTTTTATCCATATAACTCTCCCCGCCTGTAACGTATAAACGAATGATTTTGATTGATCCAACAGACACAGATTTAAAATGAGAGAATCTTACGGTATTCAAGGTTCTAATAAAATATGAATAACGCTAGATTATCTTTATAAATCAATTCATTGTAACATCCCCCTCACAAAATGGTCGTAATAGACGAGAAGGAGGCAATACTGGGAAGGAATGAGCAAGCTTATTCCTCTATAAGCGCAGTTCCACCGATTGTCATATTATTGATTCGAAGATGAGGTTGACCAACACCAACAGGGACATTTTGCCCTGCTTTTCCGCACATGCCAATACCATTATCAAGTTTGCTATCATTGCCAATCATTGTAATACGTTTCATGGCATCTGGTCCATTACCGATAAGGGTTGCACCTTTAATAGGCGCTAAAATTTTACCATTTTCTACTCTGTAAGCTTCAGTACATTCAAAGACGAACTTTCCAGAAGTGATATCAACTTGTCCTCCGCCAAATGAAACAGCGTAGATACCGTTTTTGAATGATGATAGAATTTCTTCAGGTGTTTTATCGCCTCCTAGCATGATCGTATTAGTCATCCGCGGCATTGGTGCATGTGCATAGGATTCACGCCGTCCATTTCCAGTTGGATTAACCCCCATAAGTCGAGCATTTAGTCTGTCTTGCATAAAGCCAACGAGTTTTCCATCTTCAATAAGAACATTATATCCTGATGGGGTTCCTTCATCATCAACAGTAAGTGAACCACGGCATTCGGGAATTGTACCATCATCAACAACTGTAACACCTTTTGCGGCAACTTGTTGGCCAAGAAGTCCAGCAAAAGCAGAAGTTTTTTTGCGGTTAAAGTCACCTTCCAATCCATGACCTACGGCTTCATGAAGCATAACACCGGGCCATCCATTGGCTAAAACAACATCAAATGTTCCTGCTGGCGCTGCTTCTGCTTCTAAATTTGTTAAAGCCATACGTAAGGCTTCATCTGCAGCTTTTTTCCAATTGTCTTCATGAATAAATTGGTTAAATGCTTGTCTCCCTCCACATCCATAAAAACCATTTTCACGTCGATTGCCTTCAGCTGCGACCACAGATATAGAAAGTCGCACAAGGGGACGAATATCACGAACCAAATAACCATCTGCACGTAAAATTTCAACATGTTGTAGCGAGCCGGAAAGAGAAACAGTCACCTGATGCAATTTATCATTTTTAGCACGTAAATAGGCATCAATTTTTTGCAAAAGAGCACTTTTTTCTTCAAATGATGGAGAATCAAGGGGATTATGCGGTTGATAAAGTCTTTTGTTTGTTTGTTGAGGTGCTATGCTATAAGTCCCTGCATGATTATTATAGGTAACAGCTTTAGCAGCTTCACTGGCACGTTTGAGTGCAGCAGCTGATAACTCACTAGAGTGAGCATATCCAGTAGCCTCTCCAGCAACAACGCGTAGTCCAAATCCCATATCTTGATGAAATGAGCCGTTTTTAAGCTGTCCATTATCAAATAAAAGAGCTTCGCTTTCTGTATACTCAAGGTAAAGCTCACCATCATCAGCATGATGAAGTGTTTCCTGTATAAGTGATTGCACTTTAGAGGAAGCAATATCAAAATGATCAATCAGCGATTTCATAAGAATTATCCTATTTTTATGGGGGCTTAGAAGATTTTTATCAATCTAATTTTAAGAATCTTTCAAAATATACGATGAGATTTTGATTGTTTAAAATGTATTGATTTCATTCATGTCGGTAAGGTTGCATAGGCGTCGCCAAGACCATGAAGGTCAACAAAACCTCCAATCCCTTGTTCAGGAGTTGTAAAGATAAAATAGGTTGCCATTTTTCCTTTTAAAAAGAGCTGCAATATGTCTTCTTTAAGAAAGGCTTCAGCAACACAATTATCACCAAGACAACGACGATATTCCATTCTGCCCATATTTTTATCGTCAATTTTAATTCCAACGCCAGGACGTAATTCAACGCGAATCGGAACAAAAACACGCATCAAGGCACCTTGCTTTTGAGGAAGTTTATAAAATGTAACACGCAAGGTAATATCTTGACGCCCTTGTGTGTGAACGTTTTGTACAACTTCACACTGCATGTTAGGTGTACCTGGTGGTAGAGAACACACTTTTGTCCATGCACCATAGGTTTGTGGAGCAGGGACATCTTGTGCATAGGGTGTTTGTGCAAATGCATGACTGATAAAACTACTATAAAGTGTGTAAAGAACAGCACCAATAAAAAAAGTTTTTTTGAGTAATTTATAAAGTATCACAGAAAATCCTATCCGACTCAACACCCACAACCATGCATAGATTTACATAAAAAAATGAACTCCCCATAAAAAACTATAACACAAAATCAGTATTTACCCAAATATATTAATTCATATGATATATTTTTATGATACATTTGTAATGTGGAGAGAACGTTGATTGAAAAAATGTATTTTTATTGCCAATATTTCCATTTACTTTTAGGGGATACGTGCGAAAGAGATATTTCATATTTTCTCAAAAATACGATTGGTCTTAATTGGTCATTTCCATACGCTAGATAATATTTGTCAGATAATATTGGGTTTGTGAATGACAGAAATGGAAAAGGGCTTTGAGTGGAATGTCAGTTTCAGAAGAGTTATCTGTTGTGAATGGTAAATCAACGCCACCAAAATCCGGTATTGGTGATTACATCACATTATTAAAGCCACGTGTTATGTCTCTTGTGGTTTTTACGGCTCTGGTTGGTTTGCTTGTATCGCCTGTTCCTATCAATCCGTTGTATGGTTTTTTAGCAATTTTATGTATTGCTGTTGGCGGTGGTGGTGCGGGAGCATTGAATATGTGGTATGATGCTGACATTGATGCTGTGATGGAACGGACTAAAAAGCGTCCTATTCCCATGGGTAAAATCAGCTCCCAAAAGGCATTTATTTTTGGCATGGTTCTTTCTATGCTCTCGGTATTGGTTATGGGGAGCTTCATTAATTGGTTTGCGGCATTTTTTCTTGCGTTTACGATTTTCTTTTATGTCGTTATCTATACAATTTGGTTAAAGCGTATCACACCACAAAATATTGTTATTGGTGGTGCTTCTGGGGCTTTTCCACCAATGATTGGATGGGCCGTGACAACAGGGACAGTGAGTATTGATAGCTTTTTATTATTTTTAATCATTTTTATGTGGACCCCTCCTCACTTTTGGGCTCTTTCTTTATTTTCATCTCTTGATTATGAGGCTGCAGGTATCCCTATGATGCCTAATGTACGAGGTGAGCATTCAACAAAAAAACAGATTTTATTTTATACTGTTTTGATGGCATTATGCGCTGCTGCTCCGTGTTTTACTGGTCTTGGCGGAATTTTTTATGGTATTTTTTCAACAATTTTAAGCATTATCTTTATTTATTTTGCCTATCGTTTATGGAAAGCTGATACACATAATGAAACTATTTTGATGGCCAAAAAAACGTTTTTCTTTTCATTACTTTATTTGGCAGCTATCTTTGGAATTCTTTTGATTGAATCTCTTGTTTGGTATTTTATCGCTCTTTAGTCGCGTAAAATGAAAGAGCAAATTTTAAAAGAGCTTTTCTTCAAGAAAATGCTGTAAGAAAATACGATAGAGTGTGTTCTTATGCAAAAGATGATATTGCGCGTTTTTTACATTGCTTATTCATGTATAATGATAGGTTGTTTGAATATGATAAAGCTATAGAGATTAAGGATGATTTATGTCTGGACTTCCCCCTTTAACGATACGTCTTTGTGGTCCACGTGGATTTTGTGCAGGGGTTGATCGTGCTATCCAGATTGTTCTGCTTGCATTAAAAAAATATGGTGTTCCAGTATATGTTCGTCATGAAATTGTACACAACCGCTACGTGGTTGAGGGATTACAGCAACGGGGTGCTGTTTTTGTCGAAGAACTTAATGAGATTCCAGAAGAACATCGCAATCAACCAGTTGTTTTTTCTGCTCATGGTGTACCAAAATCTGTTTCAGAAGAAGCACGATGCTATAATTTTTTTTATCTCGACGCAACATGTCCTTTGGTCTCGAAAGTTCATAAACAAGCGATACGACATCAACGTCATGGTCGTCATGTTATATTGATTGGTCATGCTGGTCATCCTGAGGTGATAGGGACAATGGGACAGCTTGAAGAAGGGGTTGTGACGCTTATTGAAACGATAGAAGATGCTTTGCATTATCAACCCAATGATCCAGATAAATTAGGATTTGTTACACAAACAACGCTTTCTGTTGAAGATACTGCAGGAATTATCGATATATTACAACAACGTTTTCCTACATTAGCAGCCCCAGCGGCTGAATCAATTTGCTATGCTACAACGAATCGACAAGATGCGGTTAAAGCAGCGGCAAAGGGGAGTGATTTGTTTTTGATTGTTGGAGCACCAAACTCTTCTAATTCACGACGTTTAGTAGAGGTTGCCGAAAAGTCTGGTGCGCGACAAGCTATTTTAGTTCAGCGCGCTGATGAAATTAATTTTGAAAACCTAAAATCTCTTTCTATTGTCAGTCTTTCAGCAGGGGCTTCGGCTCCTGAAATTATTATTGATGAAATTATTTCAGCGTTTCGTGAGCGTTATGATGTCACAATAGAATTAGCTGAAACAGCGGTAGAAACGGAAAAATTTTTAGTGAGTCGCGAATTACGTGACGTCATTTTAACGTCTCAAGATATGGCTTTCGTCAATGGTCAAGCAAATAATGCAAAAAATGAAAATCAGAATACAGACATGTCTACAACGAAAGCAGAATAATGGCCGTTTATACAGATATTCACCCAAATGATTTAAAAGTGTTTTTAACACGTTATGCAATAGGATCACTTTTGTCTTATCAAGGTATAGAAGAGGGGATTGAAAATTCCAATTTTATGTTAGAGACAACACAAGGGCGATTTATTTTAACACTTTATGAAAAGCGTATTTCAAAAGATGATTTACCTTTTTTTTGTCGCTTGATGCAGCATTTAGGACAACGTGGAATTCCTTGTCCTAAACCTGTTATTCAAAATGATGGAATGATGATCTGTGAATTAGCAGGACGTCCTGCTGCTATTATTACTTTTCTGGAAGGAGAGTGGATCCGCCAGCCCAACATAGATCATTGTGGCGAAGTGGGGATGGGGTTAGCACAATTACATTTAGCAGGACAGGATTTTACACTCAGTCGTAAAAATACTCTTTCTGTTATGGATTGGCAGGTATTGTGGCAACGTTGTCAAACCAAAGAAGATGCATTGTTAAAAGAATTTGGACAAAAAATTGAGTTGGAATTGGCTTTTTTACAGGAAAATTGGCCGTTCAATTTACCAATAGGCATTATTCATGCAGATTTATTTAATGATAACGTTTTTTTTGTGAATCATCGTCTTTCTGGGATGATAGATTTCTATTTTGCTTGTAATGACTTTTTTGCTTATGATTTAGCGATCTGTTTAAATGCTTGGTGCTTTGAGCCTGATCATTCCTATAATCTTACCAAAGCACGTAAGTTATTGGAAAATTATCAAAAAATAAGACCATTGATCCCTTTAGAATTGGACAAGATGGTTTTATTAGCTCGTGGTGCGTCTCTACGTTTCTTACTCACACGTCTATATGATTGGTTTAATACACCGCCTAATAGCTTTGTTATTAAGAAAGATCCATGGGAGTATTGGCACAAGCTTTGTTTTTTCAGTAATGTAAATTCGCTAAGTGAATTAGGTTTTTAAATTTTATGGCAACTCAACAAAAAGTCGTTGAAATTTATACAGATGGTGCTTGCTCAGGGAATCCTGGAATTGGAGGGTGGGGGGCAATTTTACGCTGGAATGGTCATGAACGGGAGCTTTATGGCGGTAAGGTCCATACGACAAACAATCAAATGGAACTCATGGCGGCAATTTGTGCATTAAAGGTGCTTAAAGAGCCCTGTTTGGTCGATCTTTATACAGACTCAGTTTATGTACGTAACGGTATATCTAAGTGGATTGAAGATTGGAAAAAGAATAATTGGCGCACCGCATCAAAAAATCCTGTTAAAAATATGGAGCTATGGCAAGCTCTTGAGGATGCTAGTTCTTGTCATACAGTTAGATGGCACTGGGTAAAAGGGCATGCGGGACATCCAGAAAATGAACGCGCAGATGCCCTTGCTCGCAAAGCAATTACTCAATATCGTGAAAATGGACGTTTTCCAGCATAATTGCTGTTTGAGAGCTTTTTCTTTTATCACGGAGACGCAAGAGGGGTTGGCTGCGTATGGAATATGAATGTTCCACTTAAGGCGTGATCTTTAAAAGAAACTGTATAAAAAATTTTTTGGTTTATTTCTTCTGGTGCGAAATAGAGTGGAGCATTAAAGAGTGTATATTCTGCGTTATCACTGACTTTTCTTGCTGCTCCAATTTGCATTTCTCCTCCATCTAAAAAGAGAGAGGAAGGAGTGGTTTTGTTATTATTTTGTATTTTTATAAGAAGGGTACTGTTATTTTTTTCGGCACTTATTTTTAGTGCATTCTGCGCCATGCGTGGCAAAGAATCTTGCGCCTTTTTTAAGAAGGAAGCAGGAAGCTGTTTATTTTTAAGAGCAGATGGCGAAAAATCAAAGTTAACAGTAAATGGAAGACAGATTTTGTGACATAATCCAAGAGTGAAAGCACCACTTAAATTTTTGCTTGAACTAGAAAGATTGAAGGGCAATATTACTTTATCTTTATAACCTAATGACCAATCATTTTCTGTTTCAAAAAGCTGTGGAGTAGGATAAAAGATTTCATAAGAAATCTGTTGGTTGAAATTAAAAAATGGTGCCATGCCAGAATTACCTGGATTACGCCAGTAAGTTTTCCATCCTGGTTTAAGCTCAATTTCAATAATGCCTTCTCTTATTCCAGAAAGAGAAGGTTCAGTGATCGCTAATCGGATACGACCACCATCTGATTCATACCAAGATGTTGCGAAAAGCTGGAGTTTTTGTTCTGTTTGAGCATTTACAGGAATGTTAAGTAATTCTAAAACTATGAATGTTAAGCTTAAAGTAACTAAAAGCTTTTTATAAAAGAAAGTTGCGATATTTTGTAAATTTGTAAATATATAACTTTTTTTCATTGGAGTTTTATTTTCCTAGTGTGCTAAATGAACAAACTTTTATCATGTAAATTATGGAGAATAACAGATTAATGAAGCGGTGTAATGGCTTTTTAGGTGGACAATTACTCATAGCAATGCCTGGGATGAATGACAAACGCTTTATTCGTTCTGTTATTTATATTTGTGCGCATTCTGATGCCGGTGCGATGGGCATCATTCTCAATCAATTGCATCATATTGATTTTCCAGAGCTTTTGCTTCACTTAGGAATCATAGACAGTGGCCAAAAAAAAAGTCTTTCTGAACCAATAAAACAGTTTCCAGTTCGCTATGGTGGTCCTGTTGATACTTCGCGTGGTTTTGTTCTTCATTCAGATGATTATGCTTGTGAAGAAACTGTTTTTATTGCAGATAAGATCTGTTTTACTGCGACAATTGATATATTAAAAGCGATCAGTTGCGAACAAGGTCCGCAACATGCACTGGTCGCATTAGGCTATGCTGGATGGAAAGCGGGGCAACTTGAGGCAGAAATTTCTACAAATGGGTGGCTAATCAGTTCTACATCACCTAGTTTTCTTTTTGAAAGCGATTTAAGCTGCAAATATGATAAAAGTTTAACACGCATGGGTATCGATCCAACTTATCTTGCTTCTGAAATGGGACACGCGTAGAGTTTTTTCTAAGCTTTTTAACTTTACACGTTATTTTATCCCTTATGTTTTTATTTTATAAGGGAAATGGCTCTGAACGAGCGTAATTAATTCTTCTATGGCAATCGGTTTTGTCACAAGTGTACTTTGAACATATTTACAGCCTTCTTGACGGAGGAAGATTGCTTCTTTTTCATTTTCAACACCTTCTGCGATAATTTGCAAATTAAGATCTGTTGCCATATTAATGATAGACTTTAGAACAATTTTCTTCTTAAGAGAGTCGATTGAGATAAGTGAACGATCAAGTTTAACCATATCAAATGGATAACGTACGAGATAGGTCAGAGACGAATAACCTGTTCCAAAATTATCGAGTGCGAGATTCATTCCAAGTGTTTTAATTTGTTCAAGAAAGTGCGCTGATTGTTCAGGATTATTTCTTAAGACAAATTCAGATATTTCAATCATCAGACGCCCTTTGTGGAGCGGATGGCGAAGCAAAGCGGCACGCAATTGACTGATAAAACGAGGATGAATCATTTCTGCGCTTGGTAAATTAATTGAAATAAAGAAAGATTGTTGGGAAAACTTTTCTTGTACATTTATAAGATCAATAATGGCATTATCGATGATAAATTGTGACAAATCCATAACAATTTGTTCATTTTCTACGATTTTTATGAAATCAGAGACATTTAAATTTCCATAAGTGGGATGATGCCATTCTACAATTGTTTCAAAACCAATAATATGTCCGTCTGATAAATTAAGAATAGGATGGTAGAGGATTTTCATCTCATTACGTTTTATGGCATAACGAACATCTTTCTCCAGAGTATTATGTTCGAGACCCAAAGTGCGAAAATTAGGACGAAAAGGTTCAATATGGTTCCCACCCATTTGTTTTGCGCGAATCATCGCTAACTCACTATCATTAAAAATATCTTTAGCCGTCGATCGGCTTTCACTCCATGTAACCAATCCGATAGAGGTTGAAAGGATTATTTTATTTTCTGAAAGTGAAATAGGTGCTGAAATTGTTTTGTGCAAATGATCTGCAAATGCTGCAATTTTTTGTGGTTCGGTTTCACTGAGTAAAATAATTGCAAAGCGGTCTGCTGAAAGACGCGATAAGGTGTCTTGAAAGTTAATAAGACGATTTAAACGACGTGCGATTATAAGCAGTACAGTATCCCCAACTGCTATGCCTAATTTGCGATTAATTTGGCGAAAATTGTCAAAATCAATCATAAAGACAGTCGGTCTAATTTTGATATTTGCTTTCGCTAAAGAGGTATAATTTTGTAGTCTATCAAAGAAAATTTGTTGGTTAGGAAGTCCGGTTAAGCTGTCGTGGATTGCATCATGCAATAAGCGTTCTTCGGATTTTTTATGGTTAGTAATATTGACAATGGTTCCAATGACACGTGTGATTTTTCCATCTTTTTGCATAGCCGGACGTGCACGAAGAGAAAACCAATGATAATAACCACCACCGGAAGAAAGCCGAAAAATTTGATCAATGCGCCCTTTTTTATTTTTAAGAATGATATCCAATACGGCTTGAAAGCGTTCACGATCATCATGGTGCAAGGCTGAAATCCAGTTGCGCATAGGTCCATTGAGGTTATGAATTTCAGTACCAAAAAGGGTTGCCATGTTTGGATGTACAACAATACGGTCACGCTCAATATTCCAATCCCAAATAATATTTCCAGCTCCCTTTGCTGCGAGTACTTGTTGTTCAAGGTCGGAAAATATTCCTTCATGGAAAGCGTCATTAGAAAAAGTTTGTTGCAGGACAGTAAAGCTTATGAGAAGAACAATGAGCACTAATCCCCCCGCTAATGCTGGCTGGATAATATCATTGTTTAAATGTCCAGCTATGCAGGCATAGGCTCCAACGCACCAAAAGCTAATGAGCAACCATGTTGGAATAAGCATAATGGCGCGGTCATAGCTTCTGATTGAGAAATAGATGATTAATATTATACCAAGCACAGTGGTAAGGCCAAAAGACAAACGCGCAATTCCAGCTGCTCTGATGGGATCATAAATAGCAAAGGCTCCTAGACTGCAAAACGCAATGGTCCAAGCGATAGCACCGTAACTAAAATGATAATGCCAGCGGTTAAGGCTGAGATAGGTAAAAAGAAAAATGAAGAGTGTAGCAGTAAGTGCTACTTCTGTACCAGCACGCCAGATTGGTTGGGTTGTGAGTGTAACTGCAAAGAATTTATTTAAAAAGTTGAAGTCAATACCAATATAAAAAAGCACTGCCCAAGCAACTGCCGCTGTTGCAGGAAACAGCCCTGTTCCACGGACGACGAAGAGAACAGTTAACAAAAGCGCTAAGAGACCTGATATCCCAAGAAGAATACCATGATAAAGCGTATAAGAATTAATTGCATCTTTATAAGCTTCAGGTTGCCATAAATAGATTTGCGGTAGATTTGCAGAGTTAAGTTCGGCCACAAATGTAATAACAGCACCAGGGTTAAGGGTAATACGAAAGATATCAGAGTTTGCACTAAGTTGACGATCGAGGGAAAAACCTTCGCTTGGCGTTATGGATTGAATCCTTGATGATCCAAGGTCTGGCCAAAAAAATCCAGAACGTGCCATGCGGTAATGGGGGGCAACGATGAGACGATCAACTTGTTCATCTGTTGGATTTGCAAGAGAAAAAACTGCCCAATTTCCGGAAAATTTTTCATTTTTTGCCTGCACTTCAATACGCCATACAATACCATCTGGTCCTGGTGCTGTACTTGTTTGAAAAATAGAGTTGTTTGTATGGTGAATTTCAATTGCTTTTGAGAGATCAAGAGCAGCATCTTGAGAAGAAATTTTAACTGGTTCAATTGCTTGTGCTGATGTAAGATGGACAAAAGAACTAACGACTACAATGAAAATGATGTCAATTATTTTACGCAAACTCTTCACAATGTCCCACTCTCAATATTTTAGGATGTTTAATTTTCATTTCGATTTTTGAGAAAAAACGTCCACCTTTTATAATTTATTTACATAATAAATTGTTATCACTTTTTCTTAAGTTATGTGATTTTATATACAAATAGACCACACACCCATTTGCTTCAATGGAACCTGAAGCGAATGAAGTTTTATATTTTAAAAGGGCAAAGTTAAACCATGAATTTCCAGATTTCACGGATATACCTTCACTTATTAGAATCTTTATCACATGAAGTATGAATTGGGTAGTTTTGTACGCTTCTTTGCCCAATATTTCCAAAACTTATTTAATGAGAAGAGCTTTTGTGGTAAATTTTACGATAAAATATGTGTATGTTATTGTGATGCTGTGTTGAAAAGAAGTTTTTTACTTTAGCTTGGATGAAAGAGTTGACGTTAAATCATCAAAATTTATGAGGGATCCTACAGGTCCGACAGCAGTTAGTGTTGGAGTGGAGTTTGTAAAAAGACGATGTGCTAAATCAGTTAATCTTTTAGGAGTGATGAGATTGAGGCGTTCAATTGTTTCCGATATTGGAATTGGTCGACCATAAAGGAGTATTTGGCGAGCAATGAGATGTGCTTGACTAGAGGGATTTTCCTGTGACATTGTCAGATTTGCACGATATTGCGTTTGTGCTCGTTGCAGTTCGTTGGCTTGAATATTTTTGCTGACCTTGGAAAGTTCATCAAGAATCACAGGAATAAGTTCTTTGAGTCCTTCTTGTCCGGTAGCTGCGTGAACACCAAAAAGCCCAGTATCTGAAAATCCCCAATGAAAAGCATAAATAGAATAGCATAATCCACGTTTCTCTCTTACCTCTTGAAAAAGACGTGAAGACATACCACCACCAAGAATGATTGAAAGAATTTGGGCCGCATAAAAATCACGCGCGTGATAAGCACGCCCTTCAAACCCTAGAACAACTTGTGTATCCATTAAATCGCGATATTCACGAAAGTCGCCACCGACATAATTTGCAAGATTAGTAAGAGGTGCGGTTGAATGGGAGCGAAAAGTACCAAGACGACTTTCAACTTCTCGCAAGAAACTTTCGTGCTTTACAGCTCCTGCAGCAACGACAATCATACGATCTGCACTATATTGTTTATTGATGAAATCATGGAGATCAGTAGATGTAAATGATTGAATAGTTTTAGCTGTTCCTAAAATAGAGCGTCCAAGGGATTGATGACGAAAGGCTGTTTCTGTAAAGTGATCAAAAACAATATCATCAGGAGTGTCATGGGCAGCACCAATTTCCTGAAAGATTACTTGTTTTTCTCGTTCTAGTTCATTGTCGTCAAATTTTGAATGCATTAAAATATCGGCTAAAATGTCTATAGCAAGTGGGATATCGCTTTTAAGTACACGTGCAAAGTAAGCTGTTGTTTCAATACTGGTTGTGGCATTGATTTCACCGCCAACATCTTCAATATCGGTTGCAATTTGAAAAGCAGTGCGGTTTTCGGTTCCTTTAAAAGCCATATGCTCAAGAAGATGAGCAATACCATGCTGTGTGGAGGTTTCATTGCGTGAGCCCACTTTAACCCATATTCCGAGGGCAACACTATCAATTTGTTGCATTGTATGTGTGGCGATAGTCAAACCATTACTAAGGCGACATATATCTACATCCATGTATTTACAACTCCATTAAATAAGCTAAATACCTCATTGTAAGGGTATTAGAATATTCTTGATTTAAATTAATGCAGCTAACTTTAATAAGATGCACGCGATTTTAAAGAGATATAATCTTTTACTATTTTTTCATCATTAGCAAGACTTATAAAGTGTTCTTCGCGTTTCATTACATCATTGAGATGAGATGGCCATGGGGCATGAAGGCCACAAGCACTTTTAATAGTATCAGGAAATTTAGCTGGATGAGCTGTGGCAAGGACGATCATTGGAATATGCGGTTTTTTGTTTTCACGCGCTACTTGAAGAGCGACAGCTGTATGTGGATCAACAAGATAGCCACTTTCCTTATAGACACTATCAATTGTTTGAGCTGTTGCAGCCATGTCACTTTTCCCAGCGGAAAATAGGGAACGAATATTTTTGAGTTGCTTTTCATTAAGAGTAAAACGTCGTGATTGTTTCAAGTTTTCCATTGCATTGCGAATCCAGATTGGATCACGATTGCCACTTTCAAAGAGCAAACGTTCAAAATTAGAAGAGACCTGAATATCCATAGAAGGTGATGTTGTATGAACTATTGGTTGTGTTTTGTAAGTACCACTTGCCAATGTACGTGCAAGGATGTCATTATCATTCGTTGCGATGACCAGTTGAGCAATGGGTAATCCCATACGGGCTGCGACATAACCTGCAAAAATATCACCAAAATTTCCAGTAGGAACAGTAAATGAAACAGCTCTATCAGGAGCTCCTAAGGAAAGTGCAGATGAAAAATAGTAAACAATTTGCGCCATGATACGCGCCCAATTTATAGAATTAACACCTGAAAGCGCTCTTTTTTTACGAAAATTGTGGTCATTAAACATTGCTTTGACAAGAGCTTGGCAATCATCAAAATTTCCTTCAATGGCAATGGCATGAACATTTGAACATTGATTGGTTGTCATTTGTCGTTGTTGAACAGGTGATACACGTCCTTTAGGAAATAAAATAAAAATATCTGAGTGTTCTTTTCCAGCAAAAGCTTGTATCGCAGCCCCTCCTGTATCACCTGATGTTGCAGCAATAATCGTTGCACATCTATTTTTTTCAGTCAAAACATAATCCATCAGTCGAGAAAGAAACTGCATTGCGACATCTTTAAAAGCTAAAGTAGGACCATGAAAGAGTTCAAGGATAAATTCATCTGCTCCAGTTTGTCGTAACGGACAGATTGCTGGATGGTGAAAGGTTGCATAAGATTCAGCGATCATATTTTCAAAAGCTGTATATTCGATTTCGTTATTCACAAAGGGCCACAGAATAGTTTTAGCAATTGTTGTATAGGACTGACCACGAAGTGCTCGTAACGCATCAAATGATAGCTGAGGAAATTTATCTGGCAGATAAAGTCCCCCATCATGAGCCAGCCCAGTCATGATCGTTTCCGTAAAGCCTAGAACAGGGGCTTCACCTCTTGTGCTTATATATTTCATAAGTCTTATCCTTTTTTTATTTCTGGAAAATTGGTGAAGTTATTTATTTCACGTTTTTCATAATATTTAAATTATTAAATGGATAGTTTTTAAACTCAATAATGAAAGGAAATAGTCTTAAGCATTTTTATTTTTGAGATATAAACGTCAAATGTTCACAGAAAATCTGTTACAGTCGAAAATTTTCTCTCTATTATTCATTCACTTAAATTTTACAATGTATTTTCACTTGTGCACCTTCTTAAATAATAAAACCAAATAGATAGAATGGTATTTATTGAAGATTTTTTTTGTAAAAATCAACCATTCATAGTTATTTTATGCTCTTATACTTTGTAATAATTAAATCTGCTAAAATGAATATTGAAATGATACAGCACAAAATTTACACTGAAAGATTTATAAGGTAATTTTATGGCATTTCGTACGCAAATCTATAATTTGAATAATCGTTGTTTAGCTTAATTTATTATTTTGTACTAAGAGATATTATATTTATCCCACGCGGTATTATTAGTAATGAACAAAGCCTCTATAGAAAGCACAACAAAATCCTGCCCCAATTATTTGAAGCAGGATGTAATTTAAACATTGCTTTAAATTATTTTGGAATTATCTGGTTAGACCTACTATTATCCCGATTATTCCGCCGAATAAGGACATAAAAGCGCCAGAGAGTAAACCAAAAATAAAAGATCCCGTCATGGTAAAAGTTCCTATTGTAATGGGTTCGAAAAACACATTCTCAATTTTTCCTTCAATGGGAGCTTCATTTCCCACTCCATAATTTAAATTTTGTACATAGAGAGTATCCATACGCATTGCTTCTTTTTTCCCTTGTTTCATTACAAAAAGAGAAATATCTTTTTTTTGTGGGGTGTTGCTCAAATGACTTGCATTAACATTCACAACTTGTACAAGAGAAAAAGCAATCACTATAAAAATATTTAACACGTAATTTTTAAACACTTTTGTCATAATTTCACCTCAAATCCTTTCTGACTTCAGCGTGGATAATTTAACGAATCAGCGGAGCTGGTGAACACACTAAGGAGATATAAGTGCGTGCAGCTCTTTTTTCTGTGGTGAGGGTTATTGTTTTTGTTCAATAACAATGAACAAGTGTGGATATACTTGAGAAATTAGAAAATTTTGTTTTTATAAGTTTCAATTTAAATACAGAGTTATCTATGTCTTTTTATATGATTTATTATCGCCGCTATGATAAAGCCCACTAGGGGTGCTAAATATCCTATTAAAAATGACAAACCGAAATCTCCTATTATGACCGGCTGAGCTATTTTCTCAACTCTTCCTTCAACAGTAGTCCCATTTTTTGCTCCGTAGCTTAAATTGGGAACGTAGAGAGATGCGATATGGGTTACTTTCTCTTTTACCTGACTGATTACAAAAGCATCTTCTCGTTGTAAGTTATTGCTCAAGTGATTTGCATTAACATTTACAACTTGTGAAAGAAAAAAAGCAATCGCCATAAAAATATTTAACATATAATTTTTAAACACTTTAATCATAATTTCACCTCAAATATTTTATAATATAAATATATATGCGTAAATTTACACTTTGGATATTTTTATGTAATCCATTTATATTTTATAGCAATAGAAACTTTATTATGTAATTATTTACAATAAACCAGAGACACATAATGAATACGTTGCTCTAGAGTTCCAGACGAGGTTGAATCATTTGAACATCAACATTATGTCCTTTATCCAACTTATTATCGATCCTATAAGGTTTATTACATATCCAGCAGACAATATTCCTATTCCGATAGTTATAGGCTCAACGACCTTTTCAATTTTCCCTTCACCTGTTGTTCCATTTTCTGTTTGATAACTTACAGATGGAACATAGAAAGCAGTCTTAGAAACTACATTGGATTTCGCATACTTTACTTGTTCCATTGGTAAGACAGAAAGTTCCTCTTTTGGAATATCGTTTTTCAAACAGTTTGCATTAACATTTACAGTTTGTGAAATAAAAAAAGCATTCGCTATAAAAATGCTTAAGATATAATTTTTAAATATTTTCACCATAATGTTACCTCAAATATTTTTAATTTATATATGTAATAAAATATACATAATGTTTATATATCTCACACTATATATTTCAATATGTATTATTAGTCAATAATAAAAATACATATAAAAAATATAAATATATTTTTTATAAACATTATTGTAAAAATGTAACAGTAATAATCACAAAAATATTTTTTAAAATTTTATGAAATATTTCGTTATGTGTTATATATAAATAACATGTGGTGATCGCATAATTTTTATAAAATGATATTAATATTATTTTTTTAATACATTTATAGATAATAAAAAATATGAAAATTATGATGTATTTATAAAAATTAATATTAATAATTCAAATATAAATGGACGCGATAAATTTTTATTATTTACAATAGTTGTTATATATAATAAAAATATACAGTTCACTCATAGTATAAAGTAGAGCTCGAATTGGATAGAGATAAATGATATTATCTTTTTCTCGCCAATGTGAACAGCATATTAATGTGATGTAAAGCAGTGTATAGAAGAATATCAATTCAGAGACATTTATGAGTGCTGAAAGATCGGCATTAGATAATATTTTTCAACATTTTCTTCTTTCCAAACCGAAAAGTCACTTTCCTTTTTAGAAAGGATGTCTTTCCTAAAGTTGGATTACTTTTGAAAAGATCTGATTTCATTACTTATTTAAAAAATCTATACAAGTGCTTTCAGAAAATTTTGAGCAACTACAGGTATCTCTTTACGTTGTTCTATGTTTCATATTTATGTGCTTTTTTAAGAAATCCTTCTCAAGGTACTCAAGCCTATTTTGCAATTATAGATATGATGATAAAGCCCCATAATATAAAATTCTTAGGGCATCAGAATCTTTGATGTTTATAAAGAAGAAAGATGGCATCGCCATACACTTTGCTCGCTTCTAATGTTGCTACAATTTTTGCCTTTTGAGATGATTCATTAAAAGGCATTTTTATTTCTTTATTTATTTAATTCAGCATATCCAGGTTTGAAATGAGAGAATCTTACAATATTCGGTTTTTTTGCTTAATTTGAATAATGATAAATTATGATTATAAATCAATATATTGTCTGTAAATTACTTGGTATGAAATGTTTTTTATAAAATGCACATCTTCATAAGAGTGTATTCTTTTTGTTTTTTGTAATCTTAGGGAGGTTGTACCAATTGATGCTGTTAAAATACTATTTAAGCAGCAAAGTAAATAAGCCTTCAACAAGTTTATGAGATTTGGATTGAGTAAATATAAGCCTTTGTAACTCAACAAGGACGCATTTGTCATTTTCAATAAAGTCTTGTGTTCCATAGATTCCGCGAATTTTAATATTTTTTCCATGATCAATATGCACATCCCTTACAATTTTACCATAGTGTGTGTTTTTTTGATCAGATGAAAGAGGTTAGCAATTTTCACATCTTATCGAGCAAGGCATCGTAATATTTCTTTTTTGACAAATATAATAATTTATCAGGATGAGCTGCTGTGGTTGGGAGTGGGATATTGGATTTGAGATAGATAAGCAGGGTTTAATTTTTATGAGTTTGCACCCCTGTTTTTTGCTTTTTTTTAAGTACGTGCAATGGTTAACAGACTTATGATCTCAATGAGGTGCTATATTTTTCCTTCACATTGAGATGCAATTCACCCGTGTCGTGAATTGCGCATTTATTGAAGTTATTATAAAAGGAGCAGCGAGAAGAGCAGGACATTTGAATAAAAATGCTTCTTACAAGAGTTTACAAATTGATATATTCAAGAGATTTTTTATAATAGATCTCGCCATACTGCCATTGCTTCTAAGACTTCTCCTAAATGAGCATGTTTTGCAATAACTGTTTCTGCACCAGCTTCTGCAAGTGCATTAGAGTGGCCAAGATAGCTATGTGATCCTCCCGTAAAGCCGATGACACGCATGCCTGCTGCTATGGCTGCGTGTACACCATGAAGTGAATCTTCTATAACGATAGTGTTTTGGGGCTCTGCCTGTAATTGTTGTGCGGCAAAAAGGAAAACATCAGGGGCCGGTTTCGTTCTTTTTGTTCCAACTTCAGGTGCTGAAAATATTTTACCTTCAAAAAGGTCATAGAGATCAACCGTGGTGAGCATCTCTTTTATATCTACGCTTTTTGCATTAGAGCAGATACAGTAGGGATAGCGTGTTTGGATAATTTCTACAGCTTCTCTTACATCATCAATAGCCCGTAATTTAGTTTTTATTTGTGTACGAAAAATATTAGTCATTTGATCTATGAGATGAGCAGAAATAGGTTTTTCTGTTTCCTGTTCAACGTGTTTAAGAATATCGCGAAAGATAAGCCCTGAAAAACGCTCACTCAATTCTTCGGGTGATATTTCATATCCTGTTTGTTTGAGCAATTGAGATCCAATTTTTGCTGCAAGATATTCAGAGTCGACGAGAACTCCGTCACAATCAAAAATAATAAGATCTATCTGAGGCATAAGATATTCCTTTACATGTTACGAGATGGACAACTTTCATGAAAACGATATTGAGAGGATCTTATTTCATAAAAATACGCTTTGAAAATGATTTTTAATTCTTTTACGAAATAAAAGATATGGGAACAGTACATTGAAAAAAAGAAAAATAAGGTTTCATTCATATGAAAGTTTTTTTACTTAAAAAAACAAAAACAATTATCAATTTTGTAGAACTTTAACGATACGTTTACGCTATTTTGTAAATATGGATTGGTAATGCGGGCCTATAAACTATTTTGGTTGATTATAGGGCAAATTCAGTTAATTTTGTTGGGTTTTTCATGACAGTTATTCAGCTTCAAAAAGATTTTCTTCGTACTCCCTCACAGATGCCATGGCGCAATAAAATTTTTAAAGGAGATTGTGTTTCCGTTCTAGAAAAACTTCCAAAACATTCCGTTGATATGATTTTTGCGGATCCACCCTATAATTTGCAATTGGACGGAGCTTTATATCGTCCAGATCATTCGCTTGTTGATGCGGTTGATGATGAATGGGATCAGTTTGAGAGTTTTGCTGCTTATGATGCTTTTACCCGTGCATGGTTGCTTGCTTGTCGTCGTGTATTAAAACCCAACGGAACACTTTGGGTTATCGGATCTTACCATAATATTTTTCGAGTTGGGACGGCATTACAAGATTTAGGTTTTTGGATGCTTAATGATATTATTTGGCGCAAAAATAATCCGATGCCTAATTTTCGAGGGCGCCGTTTTCAAAATGCTCATGAGACGCTTATTTGGGCCGTGCGAGATCAAAAAGATAAAAAGTACACATTTAATTATGATGCCTTAAAAGCGGCAAATGAAGATCTACAAATGCGTTCAGATTGGCTTTTCCCTCTCTGCACTGGAGCTGAACGTTTAAAGGATGATTCAGGGCGTAAATTACATCCAACACAAAAACCGCAAGCGTTATTAGCGCGTATTATTATGGCTTCTAGTAAACCTGGTGATGTTATTCTCGATCCATTTTTTGGTTCGGGAACAACAGGTGCTGTTGCCAAGCTTTTAGGGCGTGATTTTGTTGGAATTGAACGCGAGCAAGATTACATCGATGCAGCATGTGAGAGAATTGCGGCGGTTCAACCTTTAGCGCAACCAGAACTAGCGATTTTGGATAGAAAAAAAGCAGAACCGCGCGTAGCATTCAACAGTTTGCTTGAAGCAGGTTTACTCTATCCTGGAGAAGTTCTGTATGATCGTAAGAAGCAAGTATCTGCTATTGTAAGAGCTGATGGTACGATTATGCATGGTGGTGAAGCGGGCTCAATTCACGCAATGGGAAGAAAGGCTCAAGATTCGCAGAGTTGTAATGGTTGGACCTTTTGGTATTATGAGGAAAATGGACGGTTGAAGTCCATAGATCATTTAAGAATGATCATACGTTCACAAATGTTAAAAACGGGTGTTTTATGAATTAAGCTGATCGCTTCATTCTATTGACCACCAATGTACCTGATCTTGATTGAGATGGACGTGAGGGTGTTTTAGCCTTTCTTAGATGTTTTTTATTGACACACTAATCTCGCTTGTAAGCGACAAGCGAGTATTTTTATGCTTCTTTTAGAAGAAATTAAAATGAGAAATTTTCACTCTATGTTCTGATTTTAGTTCCAAAACAGTAAAGTTTCAATATAAGCTTATAAAAATGAAATATCAGAATTAAAAGGTTCATTCAGAAGTTCAAAATTAAGTGCTTTTTTGAATACGTACATCTGTAAAGTGCATATAATATATTGATTATAAAGATAATTTAGCGCAACTCATATTGAAATGCCCTCGGAATATCGTCAAGTTTTCTTATTTCAAATTTGTTCCATATTGAATCAATGAAAATTACTTTCTTGCTTGTCATAAACGGGGTTGGCGTGTGAATAAAAATTGTTAACGAAAGAACTAAAAGTACCTCTTATAATCCGTTTCACGTACCAAGGGATGTTGAGGGGGCTGGTAAATATAACGATGATGCTAACTTGCTCCGTCATAAGCGAAAAAAGGATAGATCCTGAAATTTAAATCTAAAGCTTCTAAGCGTTTCTATCCCTCCTTAATTTTTGTCTGTAGAAAAAATTGGTTATTTCATTTTTTAAAATTTTTCTTTTACAGATTAATAAATGATCGCTAGAGATACAAAAGTCTCCATTAGAAAACATTTTTATGAATAGGGAAGGTTATTTAAATCTGAAAGAATTGGGAAGTGCTACGGAAATGGCTTTTTTCATAACAGTAGGTAATGCTTCTTCGGCAAGATGTTGAATGTTACACCACCAACCATTTTCACAATTCATTTCATGAACATCTTCGGTATAGTAAACATCGAGTTTTAGAGAAAAGTGAGTAAAAACATGCGTAATTTGTCCTTTGAATTGCCAATTGGCAGTAAAGGGTGCGTTTTGGAGCCCATTTTCGTTGTTTATGCCAATATTGTTAGGAATTTGGGTCATTCCACCAAGGAGCTTTTGCGTCTGTCGTTTTTCCAAATAAATTTGTTTCTTTTTATTAAGGACCACAAAAGCAATACCTGTTTTTGAAGGGCGTTCTTTTTTAGGGGCTTTAACTGGAAAAGACTCCGGTTGTTGCATCTTTTCTGCTTTGCATAAACATTGAAGAGGGCAGGTATAACAAGATGGTTTGCGTGGAGTACAAATTGTTGCTCCCAAATCCATCATTGCTTGAGCAAAGTCACCAGGACGATTTAAAGCAGTAATTTTTTGTGTTTTTTCTTTAATTTCAACTTTTGCTTTTTGCAATATTGAAGTGATAGCAAAAAGTCGCGCTACCACACGTTCGACATTACCATCAACCACTGCTACAGGGTGGTTAAAAGCAATCGCAGCAATGGCTGCGGCAGTATAATCTCCAATACCGGCTAGAGTTCGCAATTCTTTTACAGATTGTGGAAATTGTCCCGCGTAGTTTTCAACAAGCTGTCGCGCACATTTTTTAAGATTACGTGCGCGTGAATAATAACCAAGTCCAGCCCATGCTTTCATGATATCATCTTGGGAGGCTTTTGCTAAAGAGGAAAGATCCGGCCATAGTTTTAGAAACTTTTTAAAATAAGGCTTAACTGTTTCAACGGTTGTTTGTTGAAGCATGATTTCAGAAAGCCAAACTTGATAAGGATCAGGACGGATACCTTGTTTTTGCTTTTCAGGGGTAATCCGCCATGGAAGATGTCTGTGATTTTGATCGTACCAAGCAAGGAGGTGCGAAGAAATTTCATACATGATTGCTTTCAAGCATAGGGAGATATAAAATGCAAAAGAAAAAATTATTTATTTTGTAATTCATGTTTTTTGCTCTTTTATTGTCAAGGCTCTGGTGAGAAAAGGCTTTTTATTTTGTTGATATTTCATAAATTGAGGAGGCAAAAATTTTTAGATGAAACAAATGATTTTAATTTAGTAAGCGCTTGAACAATGATCTAAAAATGAGAAAACAACTTAAAAAACGTATCTTTTATTCTCTTTCTGAGGCGGTATACAAAATACTTGATCCAGTTTTACGCAAACGGACAGGGCTTAATGTAGCGCTTATAGAACACTGGCCACAGATTGCGGGCTATGATATCAGTGAACATACAATGCCGCTTAAAATTATTTGGAAACGTCGTGCAGATCAAGATGAAGTTTTTCAGCCAGCAACACTTGTTGTCGCATGTGAAGGATTTGCTGCGTTAAAATTGATGCATGAAACAGAGGAATTACTTCATAGAATTAACGGATTTTTTGGCTATATTGCTATTGATCGCATCAAGATTGAGCAAAGGAGTATGTCGGTTTTTATGAATCACTTGCCTCTAAAACCGCCTTTGAGTGAACAAGACAAAAAATGCGTGGAAAAAATGCTTGAAGGAATTGAAGATAAAAGTTTGCACCAAGCACTTTATCAACTTGGCTGTTGCATTTTTTTGGAAAAAAATAATAAATAGAAAGATATTTTATATATTTTTCTTTAATATATAAGAAAGCATTGGATTCCTATTCGTTAATAACAACAGAAAAGTATTATTTATGGTAAAATATCGTTCTTTTTTATCTTTCGGGATAATTTTTCTCTTCATAACGATTGTACAAAACAGTGTAACAGTTGCTTTAGCGCGTGATCCCAAATCAGTGGCAACTGTTGATATGGCAGAGCTTCTCCAATCGGGTAAAGTAAAGGATCGCTTTGAGGGAGAGGCGGATGCACCAGTCGTCATTGTTGAGTATGCTTCGTTGACATGTACCCATTGTGCGCATTTTTATAATGATATACTTCCCCAAATTCGTAAAAAATATATCAAAACAGGAAAAGTAAAACTTATTTTCCGAGAATATGCTTTTGATCCTCGGGCAACAGCAGGTTTTATGTTGGCACGGTGTGCACCGGAAGATCGCTATTTTCCTTTGATAGAAGTTTTATTTCAAAAACAAAATGAATGGGCTTTCGGAAAAAATGCTCTAACACCATTGAAGAAAATTGGCTTAATGGCTGGTTTTACAGATGAAAGTTTTACTGCGTGTTTGAAAAATCAGTCCATTTTAGATGAAGTAAATGCATCTTTTGAACGCGGTGAAGAGCTTGGTGTCACAGCAACACCTACTTTCTTTATTAATGGTAGTAAATATGAAGGTGCCATGAAAGTAGAAGAATTTTTTTCGGTGATTGATAGTTTTCTAAAAAACTGAATCTTAATCTTCCAGAAGATGGATAGTGATTTTTGGTCATTATCTCTTTTGGAAGGATTAATATTATGCATTTATGAAGCGATATCGTTGAGCCAATTTTGAATCAAATCATTGCTTTTAAGTGAGCCTGGGTTGAATGATGTTTTGAAGCTGATATGGGAGGATTTGTACAGTGAAAAAATGGGTTTATAGTTTTGGAGATGGAAAGGCAGAAGGAAGTGCAAGTGAGCGTAACCTTCTCGGAGGTAAAGGGGCTAATTTGGCAGAAATGAGTAATCTTGGTTTGCCCGTACCACCCGGATTTACGTTGACAACAGAAGTTTGTAATTTTTATTATGCCCATGACAAATCATATCCAGAAGAGCTACAGGAATCTGTTAAGCAAGCACTAAGATACGTTGCTGAACAAACAGGACGTGAATTTGGGAATGAACAAAGACCACTTTTGCTGTCTGTTCGTTCAGGGGCTAGGGCTTCTATGCCAGGGATGATGGATACAGTGCTGAACCTTGGCATGAATGATAAAACTGTAAAAGCAATTGCTTTACAAGCCAATAATGAACGTTTTGCTTATGATAGTTATCGGCGTTTTATCCAAATGTATTCTAACGTTGTTTTGGGGCTAGACCATTCGTATTTTGAAGAGATTCTTGATGAAGTAAAAGCATGCAATGGTTACACTATTGATACAGAAATGACAGCAGATGATTGGAAGAATGTTATTATTTCTTATAAAGCCTATGTTGAAGAAAAATTAGGAACCCCTTTTCCACAAGATCCTGAACAACAGTTATGGGGGGCGATTGGAGCCGTTTTTTCAAGTTGGATGACAGCACGTGCAGTTACTTATCGCCGTTTACATAGCATTCCTGAAAGTTGGGGAACGGCAGTTAATGTGCAAGCTATGGTTTTTGGTAACATGGGAGAAGATTCGGCAACGGGCGTTGCTTTTACACGCAATCCATCGACAGGGAAAAAAGAACTTTATGGTGAGTTTTTAGTTAATGCGCAAGGGGAAGATGTTGTGGCGGGCATTCGAACGCCTCAAAATATTACAGAAAATGCGCGTATTGTTGCTGGTTCAAATAGACCGTCGTTAGAAAAAATTATGCCTGAGGCTTTTTTGAAATTATGTCAGATTGCGCAGAATCTTGAGCAGCATTATCGGGATATGCAAGATCTCGAATTTACCATTGAAAAAGGTAAATTATGGATGCTTCAGACTCGTTCAGGAAAACGCACGGCTCGTGCGGCTCTCAAGATGGCAATTGAAATGGTTGAGGAGGGGTTAATAAACCGTGAAGAGGCTGTGATACGTATTGATGCAAAGTCGCTTGACCAACTTTTGCATCCAACACTTGATCCCAAAGCAGAACGTTTTGTTATAGGACGTGGTTTACCTGCTTCTCCTGGAGCCGCAACTGGTGAAATTGTTTTTACTTCAGAAGAGGCAGAAACTGTGTCGGCGGAAGGTCGCAAAGTTATTTTGGTCCGGGTAGAAACAAGCCCAGAAGATATTCATGGTATGCATGCTGCAGAAGGAATTTTAACAACGCGTGGCGGTATGACAAGTCACGCTGCTGTTGTTGCGCGGGGGATGGGAAAACCATGTATTTCTGGTGCTGGCAGTGTGCGGATTGATTATAACACAAATACGTTGTTTGCCTCAGGAGAAAGCCTAAAAAAAGGTGATGTTATCACAATTGATGGTGGAAGTGGAGAAATTTTCAAAGGGAAAGTTGCAATGTTGCAGCCTCAGCTTTGCGGAGACTTTGCAAAATTAATGGAATGGGCTGATGGGATGCGACGTATAAGAGTTCGCGCTAATGCTGATACACCATCTGATGCCCGTATGGGACGCTCTTTTGGGGCTGAAGGTATAGGTCTTTGCCGTACGGAGCATATGTTTTTTTCTGATGAACGTATCGTTGCCATGCGTGAAATGATTTTAAGTCATGATGAAAGTGGTCGTCGTAAAGCACTAGATAAGCTTTTGCCAATGCAGCGTTCAGATTTTAGTGAATTATTTGAAATTATGTGTGGTTTACCTGTTACTATCCGCTTGCTAGATCCACCATTACATGAATTTTTGCCTAAAACGAAAGCAGAAATTCTTGATGTTGCAACAGCTATGGGGGTTTCTGCTGAAGTGCTTGCTGAACGCACTCAGCAGTTGCACGAATTTAATCCTATGCTTGGATTACGAGGATGCCGTTTAGCTATTACTTATCCTGAAATTGCAGAAATGCAAGCGCGGGCGATTTTTGAAGCAGCAGCAGAAGCTGCCCAAAAATCTGGATCTCCTGTTATGCTTGAAATTATGGTGCCACTGGTTGCGCTTAAATCTGAACTCGATTTTGTGAAAGCGCGTATTGATCAGGTTGCTGAGGAAGTGATGAAAGAAAAGGGAAGCACTATTCAATATATGGTTGGGACGATGATTGAACTTCCAAGAGCGGCGCTTCGAGCAGATGAAATTGCTGAAACTGCTGAATTTTTTTCATTTGGAACAAACGATTTGACACAAACTACTTTTGGGATTTCCCGTGATGATGCAGCTCCTTTTTTGGCAACCTATTTTCAAAAAGGTCTTTTAGAGCAAGATCCTTTTGTGTCTATTGACCGTGATGGAGTAGGGGAACTTATTACCATTGCTGCACAGCGTGGACGCTCAAAGCGTGCAAAAATAAAATTGGGAATTTGCGGTGAACATGGAGGCGATCCTGCCTCTATTGCTTTATGCGAAGAAAATAACCTAGATTATGTTTCGTGTTCTCCTTTTCGAGTGCCAATTGCTCGTTTAGCAGCAGCTCAGGCCGCAATAGCAAAAAGGATGTAATGGGTTAATATTTTTTGTTGTATCGTTATTACTGAAATAAATTTTTATATATTCTTTTATTTTCTTTAATAAAGGGAATAAAAATGCTTCTAAAATGCACGATAAGTTGTGTTACGCGAGAAAGTGTTTTTTTTAGAGGTTTATGAGAGAAAATATAAAGCAGGATAGACAAAGATGTATTATTAATACTACTTTCTATTGGCGAACCTCTTGATAGAGAGAAACGTGTTATTGTGCAGTCAATTTATGCGTTTGCTTTTTTATAGGGGAATGAGCTCCTCACGCAAAATAGAATGCTCCAAACAAATGCATTTTTTTTGCACATCATGCTGTTTGAGATAGACATTTCTCAGTGGATGCTCCATTTCACATTGATATTCGTGGAATGGGGATTATGTAAAACTCCCCGTAAGTTTATAAAAATCTTCCCAAAATTTATAAACTCCATTATGCACTCCCATCTTTACATTTATAAAGGAATATCAAAGTTACACAATCTATTGATTTATAAAGATAATTTTTTATTTCTCATATTGAATGAAAGCTGTAAATATCATAAGATCTTCTTATTTCGACTTCTTTTATAATGAATCAATCAAAACCATGTTTTTTGTATGTTACAGGCGGGATGAGCGTCTGTGGATAAAAAAATAAAGCAAGGATATGCCTCTTATAAATCATCTCAAGTGAGAGCTATCACAAATTGAAGGTAGGTACAGTGTGTAATGGTGCCGGCGTGCTTCTTCACAAGCGTAAAGATGATGTGCGCTGTCGCGCAGTTGTTGTGGGGGGGCCTTGCTATTATTATTCACGGGCGTTGTTGCGAAGTGGTTTTGGGTGCTTTAGAGATGTTTTTTAAGAAAGCCCGTGAATGGCAATCCAAGTATATTCCGTTTGGGACATTTTGTTTTAGGTGAGGGGGAGTGAGACTAAAAAGACATGTGATAAATAAGAGCATGAGGCAATAGGTAATCTCCGTTATTTTAAAGATATTGCTTTAGATGTCTTTGAAAGGCGTAAAGCTGAATTAAAAGGAAATGGCAAAGATGAAAACTGGTTTTTACCTTAAATTTTCATATTCTTCCCAAATTAGGCTGTTTTCCTGTTTTAAGAGATTATACAAACAGAGATGCGCAATATTCTTGCCTCCATTTGGCATACAAAAGCTATAACAGCTGAGAGAAGTACTAAACTGTCTTAACATTTGTTTCAAACATACTGCTGCGTTAGGTTTGGATGTTGATTTATAGGCAATACTAAACACACACGCTCTCTTAAGAAGACAATGTCATAAAACACATAACTTTCCAGCAGTAGATTAGAGAGAAGTGCCGGTTTTTTATCAGACACTTTGCAAAACAACAACCATAACACAACTAGCTTTATGTCTACTTATCCTTACAGGTGTTTGCACAAATTCTTTGCATCATATTTATAAAGATCAAATTGACGATAATATATGGACAATTCGTGGTTCGATAATATGAAAGGTTTACGTGATACGATACTACAAAAATTTCGTGTCCTTTTATCATCAGAGGCAATAAAAATGCTAGAACAAGCGCGTTTGCTATTTTGCAATATTCTTTTTTCTGCAATCGGTTGTGGTTTTTTTGAAGCAAATTATACGGCTCAATATGTAATGTGTAAGAAAACCATTCTGATTGATTGAATATAAGAGGGCTTGAGATGAAGGAATGTTTGAGGGGAGCATTAAACAAACGAAAGATGAATTATCATTATAAATTAAGAGATTATTATGATTAGCTTCAATTTAATAAACCAATTTCACGCATTTTCATTAAAATTGTGTGATTAATTTTACCTGTTACAGGAAGATCAAATATTTTTTGAAACTGTTTTAAGGCTTCTATCGTCTTTTGATCTTCTATTCCTGTGACAATAACCTCCTCATTCCCAAAAATATGTAAAGCTTTTTGCACTTGTATAATATCTTCAACAGAAGGCTCTAAAATAGCTTCTTTTAAGTGTGTCATATTTTTTGTATTGTTTGTTTCTATTTCGCTTTGCTTAATTAATATCGCGATTTCATCTGCTGCGGGATTAGATAGAACATTCTTTTGCATTCTCTGAGCAGTTTGCTGTTTCCATAAAGTGATGGCTCGGCGTGTTTTAGGTCCTTCCAGTCCATCTAATGGACCATCATAAAATCCTAATTTTGCTAGTTCTTTTTGCTTTTCCAGCATGCTTGCTGATTGAGAGGGTAAAGGTGAATTTGTGTGGTTATGACTTTGAGAATGTACAGAAGCTACACGGGAGAGTTCTTGTGATTTTTCTTCTTTTTCCGATAAAGTAGAGCTCTTACCTATACTTTGAACAGAGGAAAATTTCATTTGAGTTAAAATATTTTGATGCGTTGTCATTTGCGAAAATAAAGCATTAAATGAAATAAATAAAAAACTAATGCTAAAAAGAAGAAATCCAACAAAAAATAAAGTATTTTTTCGTGTATAGAAATAAAGAGTTTTTGCACTCCAAAAAATAAAATGAAAAGTTATAAGAAGAAGTGTTATAACAATACTACTGTAGTATTTACGGTGTTTTACAGTTTTTTTTCGGTATGTCTTTCGTTTTGTTGCCATTACTTTTATTTTCAGTTGCGTTTATTTTTTACAAAGAAACAAATATAAATTAGGAAACGAATATGAATCAGTTCTTACTTCCAGCCAGAGAGAAATGCATTGACATTATTGATTTTTCCTTTCAAACTCCTAGAATGAGCAGCTTCATTATATCAATTTATAAGTTGATAAATCAACAAGAGTTCTTACCAACTTTTATTCATTTCATTTTTTTACAAATCTTTAATGTGTATAAAGAGAGCACCAAATGATTAGCATTCAAGATCATTTTGGTGTTTGCAAACTGCATTATCACATATAATTATCTAAACAATAATGCCACGTTATTCTTCATTTTGTGCCATATGTTTGCCTATTATTTAAAATAAAATTGAAAATATTTGCCTATAACGCTAAAAAGATGACAATCGTTATCTATTCTTTATAATTTACATATAGATGGTTACTGATCCATAAACGGTTTGGTAAGAATAATTATCTCTTAATAGTATTATATTTTGGTATAAATTCCTTCTATTAAATAATTTTCATAAGTATCAATTAAATTGATGTTTACAATGTTATAGAAAAAAACTGGCTTGAGATGTAATCATAAGAGATGCAGTTATTTTTTTGATGTTTTTATCGACATGTTGACCATTTTCATAACATTCCAGTAAAAATTTTATAGATAATATAAATATTTTATCGACACTAGAGTCAGAATAACAGAATTTTACTCTTTTTAGCCTTTTCAACTAAGCTAAGATGGTGGACTATTATTTAAAATAATTATGTACACAACATGATTATCTCTCTCATTTTTTATCATAGTATGTTCATTAACATGACCAGCTTGTAAGTGTATAATTTTGATGTTAATTTTTTACTGAATAGACAATGTATCCCATTTTATACAGCGGAATTGTGCCATATTTATAAAAAAGCCAATGATATAGATCCAATACATGAATACTCAATTTTATAAAAAGCACATTTTATAAATTGTTTATAAAGCAACAGTGTATAAAATGCTTCTTTTATTGTATTGACCACTGCGGTACATTGATTATCCATGATACGTTTTTTAATCAAATTATCATTTTTTTTATTTTTTATTTTTGTCATTATTTCATTTTTTGTAGCAGATCCAAGCAGTAACCATTCTTCTAGCCCCCAAAATAATGAGACAACAACGAGCGATGTGATTATTGCTTTTAAGGAAGCCTTAAATGACTTAGGCGCATTTTGTGACCGTAATATAAAAACCTGCAAAGTAGGAAAATCCTTTTTAAGTTCACTTGGCGAGCGCGCATATTACGGTGCAAGAGCTGCTTATGAATATTTAGGGAACATATTAGGAAACAAAAATGATATCAGAGACTTCCCCTAATGTTTCTTACAAAATCGAAATACAAGAGTTCTTACAAAACCATGCAATGTTATCTTGAAATAAGGATTTTTAACGTTCTTCGTGTTATTTATGTTAGGAAGAATAAATATTTATTTTTTATAAGTGTATTCAAGAATGATTATTCAAACGAAACAGGACTAAAATAATGGCGGAAACAATCGGTAATATTATAGAAAACTTTTCGCTTTTGGATAATTGGGAAGATCGTTATCGTTATGTCATCGAGCTTGGCTATGAATTGCCACCTTTTCCAGAAAGCGCTCGAAACGATGCTCACAAAGTTCCTGGTTGTGTTAGCCAAGTGTGGCTTTTATCTTCACGTAATAACTCAAAAGATCCAATATTGACGTTTCAAGGTGATTCCGATGCTCATATTGTGCGTGGACTCATTTACATACTTCTTGCTTTTTATTCAGGCAAAAAAGCTTCTGAAATTCGCAATTCTGATGCTCAAGAGCTCTTTGAAAAACTTGGTTTAAATGAAAATCTTACACCACAACGATCAAATGGTCTGAAATCAATGATTAAACGGATTCGTAACGAAAGCTATATGTAATCCCCTTGGTAGAAATTGCTATATATACAAAAGCTTCACACAAAACATGTATACTAAAATCAACTTTATACATGAAACCATTTTTTCGCAAAATAAGATTATTTAGTTTTTTTCCGTTTGCTTTTGCGTCCAAGCCCCATTTCTTTGGCCAAAGCCGATCGTGTTTTTGCATAATTAGGCGCCACCATAGGATAAGAACTATCTAACTGCCATTTTTCACGATATTCCTCTGGCAACATTCCATAATGTGTCATGAGATGACGCTTTAGAGATTTAAACTTCTTTCCATCTTCAAGGCAAATGAGATAATCAGGAAATACTGAACGCTTCGGATTAACGGCAGGCCTTTGTTTTTCAACTTCGACTTCTGTTAACTCTAGATTCCCTGCTTTACGAAAAGCAGCATGGACATCAGCAATTAAACTTGGCACTTCAGTCGGTCGAATAGAATTATTACTCACGTAGGCAGCAACAATATCAGCAACCAATGTAATAACTAAATTGCTTTCAGTCTCTAAGACTGCACGATGTTCCATTCTTGTTTCCTTTAATTTAAAATTGAGTAATTCAAAATCGAGATATAGTGCATATACTCATGATATAAAGATCTCATGCACATGAGCTTCATATTGTACAAAAATCTTTTTTGTCAATTCAATTATTCTATAAAATTGCCAAAACACAAAAAAATCAAATAAATACCCATTTTTTGTCATAATATACAATAAGAAAAACGAAATTATTACATGCTAAAATATATTTTTATCCTATAACATATCATACATAATATATAATACATCACAAATATAAAAAAATATATGATAAAATTTATTTATTTTTTTTGAGAACGTAAAAATAAAATTACTAATTATAAAAATATAATATATAAATTATTATATTTTTTTTGAATACTTATAGTTTAGTAAGTTTATGTTTAATAAGTTTTAAATTCATTTTTATTATTTATATTTATAAAATTTAATAATAAAAAACATGATGTATTATAAATATGACATAATAGTATTATTTATAATATAAAATTATTCATTAAAAGGAGATAGGACATTTTTATTTTTTATACAGTAATAATAATATTTTAGATATATTTATTCCTCTCTGTAAAATTATGCGATTATACTGTTTCAAAAAAAATCAATTCTTTTTCTAATAGTTTAATTGTTTTACCAGTCACTTTCATTATAAAAGTGGTGTTATATCCCTAGAAAACAATAGCTGTGATATGTAATGAACAGAAAGGTATTAGTTTTAAAAATTATCATGGTGCTATTTTTGCAAGTGAATAGAACTTATAGATTTTTACACTTGCATCAATCATTGTGATTCTAACATATAAACGAAGCTATTAACATATTTTAATATAGGATTGTGTATGACTCGCACTTTTGCAATTCCTCCCAAAGCATCTAGAATCACTCATAAGGAAATATATCATGGTATTTTTCGTGATGATCCCTATCATTGGCTACGTGCGTCTAACTGGCAAGATGTTTTTAAAGATCCTAACTGTCTTGATCCCAATATTCGACATTATCTTGAAAAAGAAAATGCTTATCAATCAGCTCAAATGGCTGATACAAAACCATTACGAGATTTGCTTTTTACCGAAATGAAAAACAGGATCCAAGAGAATGATAGTTCTGTTCCTATAAAACATGGTCCTTTTGCTTACGGATTCTCTTATGTTACCGGAGGCCAACAACCACATTATTTTCGGACACCAAGGAATGGCGGAGAAAAAAACGTGTACCTTAATGGTGATGTCTTGGCAGAAGGCAAAGAATATTTCAAATTTGGTTCAGTTCAAGAATCTCCTGACCATACACATGTGGTATGGACCTATGATGACAAAGGATCAGAATTCTATACAGCTAAAATTCGTAATTTTGAGACATTGTCTGACTGTATGGACACAATTACTGATACATCTGGTCAAATTGTATGGGATGCTAGATCTGAAGGTTTTTTCTATACTAAGATGGATAAAAAACACCGACCTTCAGAGCTCTATTATCACCAATTAAACACATATCAATCACAAGATAAGCTTATTTTTCGTGAAGACAATCCAGGTTTTTTCTTAGATGTAAGCGGTTCTAAGCTTAATGATGTTATTTATATTAATATTCATGATCATGAAACATCCGAGATCTGGTTAATTCCTGCTGAGGCGCCTTTTACTGTTCCCCAATGTGTACGGAAACGACAAAAAGGTATTGAATATTCACTTACAGAGGGTGGTGATGTCTTTTATATTCTGACCAATTTAGATAATGCAAAAGATTTCAAAATTATGGTAGCGCCATATACATCTCCACAATCAGAAAATTGGTCTGAGTTTGTCCCACATCAGCTTGGGTGCCTAATATTATCCCATGATGCTTATCAAGATTTTCTTGTCTGGATCGAACGTTTTGAGGGGCTTCCACGTATAAAAGTGATGGAACGTACCACTAAACAAGTGAATTCCATTGCTTTTACTGAAGAGGCTTATTCTTTAAGTTTGCAAGGAGTTGCAGAATATAACAGTCCAACTATTCGTTTTTCCTATTCATCTATGACAACACCTGATCAAGTGTTTGATTATGAGATGAAAAATTGTAAACGAATGCTTTTAAAAACGCAAATAATTCCCTCTGGGCATAATAAAGATGCATATGTAACACGACGGATTACAGCAATAGCAGACGATGGTGAGAAGATTCCTATTTCACTTTTTTACCACAAAAACACTCTCCTTGATGGTGGTGCGCCTTGTCTGCTTTACGGTTATGGTGCTTATGGGATCTCTATTCCTGCCAGTTTCAATAGTAATGTACTTTCTCTAGTAGACAGAGGTTTTATTTACGCGATTGCTCATATTCGTGGAGGAAAAGAAAAGGGAGTAGAGTGGTATGAGAAAGGAAAGCATCTCTTTAAGCACAATACATTTACAGATTTTATTGCTTGTGGGCGTTACCTTGTAAACAATAAATTCACTTCTCACGACCGGCTGATTGCTCATGGTGGTTCAGCAGGGGGGATGTTGATGGGAGCCATTGCCAATATAGCTCCCCAGGATTTTGCTGGGATCGTAGCGAATGTGCCTTTTGTTGATGTCTTAGCGACAATGTTAGATGCTTCATTGCCACTCACACCTCCAGAATGGGCCGAATGGGGGAATCCTCTTGAATCAGAAGAAGATTATAAGCTTATTGCTTCCTATTCCCCTTACGATAATGTCAAAGCTCAAAACTATCCCCCTATACTTGTGATGGCAGGATTAACAGATCCTCGTGTAACTTACTGGGAGCCTGCAAAATGGGTGGCAAAATTACGAGACCTAAAAACAGACGATAATGCAGTTTTATTACGTATTAATATGGATTCAGGGCACGCTGGTGCAGCTGGACGTTTTTCAAAGCTAGAAGAAGTTGCCTATATCTATGCATATATTCTAAAGATAGCAGGAAAAGACTTTTGCTAATCCATAATACTTCTGTATGAAAGTCTCCGATAATTTATTGGATTATAGAGACTTTCATACACTAAAAAATTATCTAGATAGTTTAAAATTCACATTCTTCATAAAGTTCCAAAACATAGTCCCAATTAATTAAATGGTCTACAAAGGATTCGAGGTACTTCGGTCGAGCATTGCGATAATCAATGTAATAGGAATGTTCCCACACATCGACACCCAAAATAGGGCGAGCATTGTGCACTAAGGGATTTTCACCATTAGGCGTTTTCATAATTTCAAGCTTGCCATCTTTAATAGCAACCCATGTCCATCCAGAACCAAATTGGGCACTAGCAGCAGCAATAAAATCAGCGCGGAATTTGTCGTAACCACCTAGATCAGCGTCAATAGCTTTTGCTAACTTTTCAGGAAGTTTTTGGCCACCACCATTTTTTTTCATCCAAAGCCAAAAGTGGTTATGATTGTAATACTGCGCTGCATTATTAAACAAACCAATATTTTTTCCAAAACTTTTTTTAACAATATCTTCAAGGCTTTCATTTTCTAAGCCTAACTCTTTCACAAAATTATTGGTGTTGGTAAGATAAGCAAGGTGATGCTTATCATGATGATATTCAAGCGTTTCGCGTGACATATAAGGCGAAAGGGCATCGTAATCATAAGGCAACGGGGGCAATTCAAAAGCCATTTAAAAATCTCCTCGATTCTAATTGTTAAGCTTATTTCATAAGCCTAATTTGCCATTTACCGCATTTAAAAGCAAATGTTGAATACCTAGTTTGTATGAAATAGTTTTAATGTTTCTCTTTTTGTAAAAGAAGCTTTTAGGAAATGTATATTCATCAATCAAAAAGGGTATTGGTCTACATAAAGATTGCTTCTGAAGATTTTTTTACATCTATGAGTGGGTAATAAATATCATTATCTTTTGAATAAAAAGTAAATGGAAATAGTTATTATTCCTTGTTTTTGTATCTCTATTTTTTCAAATACCATATAAAATGTTTTTAATTTTTGCAAAACTCTTCCAGTTTATTGGTGTATCATAATGTTTTCAACAGAATATTAAGTGTTATTTTTTAGGAAATATTTTTCAATGTGCTTGATTTTATTTTATGGTGCTACCCATGAATAATATAATGTAAAAATTAGTGGACATTACCATCTTTATGCTTAATGCAAGAGCACAGCAGCACTATTATACACTTACCGATTGCCAATTTGGTGACAGCTTTTTTCTTAAATTGAGCAAGATGGGATTTTAATATATCAAGAAAAGTAAATCATATGCAAATTTATTAGATACATGAGTAAACTGCAAGATTTTCATTTTCTGTTCCTAGAAAATCAATACAAAGAGCAAAATAATTGATGGATAAATGGTTTTTTCTTATGTTAAAATCACAACTGTATATCAGTTTCTGCTACGAATTTGTATCGATGGCAATGCCATACAAAACTCAGAAATTTTATGATAAAAAAGTAAAGTCTTTGATTTTCAGATATTGCGTCCAATCACAGGAATCGCTATAAAGTGCAAGACGTCGCTATAAAGCGTGTTTTTTTGGGGTATAGCCAAGTGGTAAGGCACCGGTTTTTGGTACCGGCATTCCCTGGTTCGAATCCAGGTACCCCAGCCAATATTTAATTAAATCAATAGGTTATATAAAAGTTCGGGAATTTTGATTCCGTCGATTCTTTTAACTTATTTTCCACCTATCCCTAACTTTTTTGAAGTTTTTTGATTGCTTCTATTGCAAGTCGTTTTCTATCGGCTGTTTTGGTATAGAGGGATGCCATGTTATCTTCTGTCCAGCCAAAAAGCGCTTTCATTTGCGAAACTGTCGCACCAGCATTTGCTGCACGTGTTGCTGCTGATTTTCGCAATCCATGCGCTGATTTTTTAATACCTGCTGCATTACATGCTTTACGAAACAGATTACCAAAACTTTCTTTGGTCAGTTTTTTACCTTCTTTACTGCAAATAAATGTTTCATCTCCAATAGGTCCAATTTTAAGTGTTTCTGCGAGTTCTGGCAAAATCGGGAGAAAAACATCTGTTTTAAATTGGCTCTTTTCTGTTTTTAAATGAATAATATTATCTGTTGTGATATCTTGCCAGCCGATACGAACGGCATCACCACGACGCAAGCCTGTATAAAGAAGAACATCAATCCAGACGCGTTCATGTGTACCATGTGACCAACGGTGATAATATTTGTCTATGTCCTCTTCTAGCCATGGCAGTAATCCCTCACTGTTTAAAGATTTTGGTGCTTTTATATTAAAGGCAGGATTTCTATTTAAAAGGGCATTATCAACCGCCCAATTAAAGAGACCGTTTAAAGAGGTCAAAAAATGTTTTGCCGCCGCGGGGGTCTCTCGCCTTCTGTCTACGGCTTCAAGAATGTGTTGTTTGTTTATGCTTTTATATGCACGATCACCGATATGTTTAGAAACATTATTCAGAATTCGATATTTAACTTTTTTAGTGGATTCTGATTGATTATGCCATTGCATGCTTTGTAAATACTGATGCAGCAACCAATCGAAAGACCCTTCTGTGAGTCTGGTACGCCTCTTTGTTTTGGAGGAGCCATTTTGAGCTTGTTTAATAGCCAGCGTATAATTATCAACAAACTCTTGCGTTCCATAGGTTCCTTCAATCCGAAACCGTGGTCCATGACCAATACGTACATACCATATAACTTTACCATGGCGTGTACGTTCACGAACAAGATGCAGTGGACGGCGTTTTGGCATGGCTAAAACTTTATACCGTCGACAGAGGGGCAGCTTTTGCTGGTCTCGTAGTCTTCTTGCTCGTTTTCAAGTGGTGGAAAATCGTCAATGCTATAAGTATTATCTGTCGTTGTTGGTGTTATGGTTTTATTGATATGAATTAATAATTCCCCTGTAGGTTTGATTTCTATGAGTTCACATCCTTGTTTTTTAGCTTCTCTTAAAGCACGAGCAATAGCTGGTTGCGTGATAGTAGGTGGGCGGTGTGGCATGTTTATTCCCCTTCATTTTAGATGTAATTCACTCGTGGCGTGAATCACGCTGGTGTTAAAATTTTGTTTGTGTTGCTAGAAAGGAATGTCGTCTTTTGCTGAAGAGTCGCCGTTCTGGGCGGTCATAGTTCGTTTACAAGCTTCTGAATTATCATAAATTTTTGTATCGCCATAAATTCTTGAATCATTATCGATAACCACATTTCCATAAATTTCTACGCTTCCAAAAATATGACCTCTATATATTTTGACGTTATTATAAATTTTTGCATTTCCAAAAATCTCTGCACTATAAGCAACTTGTGCGTTATCAAAAACCTTAGCGCTATCGTAAATATTGGCAAACAAATACGCCTTGGCATCATTATAAATCCAACAATCGTTTTCATGACTTAAATTGTCTTCATGCTCTATAAAGCCGCCAAGATCACCTGCCTTTACATCTCCAAAGTCTTTCAATGCACGGATGCGGTAAAGCGTAATGTATCCATCAAACTCTATTGTTTCATCAGTAAGTTCGTATTTTCTCATCTGGTTTTTTCTCTAGTTGAGATTCTTCTATCGTCATCAATCCAGTCGTCCCAACATACACATGCTTCACCGTAAATTTTTGCATGACCGTAAATATGCGCATCACCGTAAACTTGCGCATTGCCGTAAACACGCGCCCTATCGTAAATGTATGCCTCACCGTAAACTTGTGCATTGCCATAAACTTCTGCATTATCAAAAACGTGCGGTTCACCGCAAATATATGCATCACCGTAAACTTCTGCATGACCGTAAATGCATGGTTCATCGAAAACTTCTGCGTTGCCATAAATACGAGAATTGCCGTAAACATGTGCATAACCGTAAACTTGTGCATTTTCGTAAATCTTAGCATCATCATAAACCTTGGCATAACCCCCAATCCAGCAATTACCATGATGCGATAAGTTGTCTTCTTTCTCGATATAGCCGCCAAGATCACCTTGCTTGACGTTCCCAAAATCTCTCAATGCACGAATGCAGCGGAGCGTTTTGCGCCCAACTTCGATTGTTTTATCTGTCAGTTCATATTTTTTCATCTGGTCTTTTCTCCAGTTGATATGGCGTTATAGTCATCAACGTGTGCGCTACGGTAAACTTCTGCATCACCGTAAACTTTTGCTTCTCCGTAAATTTCTGCCTTATCGTAAACACGTGCTTCATCGTAAATGCGTGCATCATTGTAAACTTTTGCACGCCCATGAACATGTGCATTGCCAAAAACCAAGGCATCACCAAAAACCTTGGCATAACCATAAACCTCTGCATTATGGGAAACGCATGCATTACCGTAAACTTCTGCATGATCATAAATTTTAGCATCACCATAAATCCTTGCACTATCGCCTACATGCCCGTCTTTAATTTTTGCATTGCCATAAACTTCTGCCTTATCGGAAACATATGCATAACCGTAAACATGTGCATTTTCTAAAACTTTTGCATAATCGTAAACGCGTGCATAACCGTAAACCTCTGCCTTACCGTAAACACGTGCTTCATCGAAAACGCGTGCACAATCGTAAACCTCTGCCCTGCCGTAAATGCATGCATCACCGTAAACTTTTGCTTCTCCATAAATTTCTGCACGACCGTAAACGCGCGCTTCATCGAAAACAAGTGCATTGCCATAAACACGGGCATCTCCAAAAACACAAGCCTTATACCAAATCCAACAATTGCCCTCATGGGATAAGTTGCCTTCATGCTCTATAAGACCGCCTAGGCTGCCTGCTTTAATACCACCAAAGTCTCGTAAGGCACGAATGCGGTGGAGAGTTTTGCCATCAACCTCAGTTGTTTCATCAGTAAGTTCGTATTTCTTTTCCATGGTTTATTTCCTTGATTTGCGTACAATCCACCCGTGGCGTGAATCACGCATGTGTTGAAAGTGTTAGGAAAGG
>NZ_JBHIMJ010000075.1:0-2767 GCF_042194035.1 Bartonella sp. OC16QHHD
GGTAATATCCGCTTGTTTCTGTTCTCCTGGTGCTTTCTCTCCTGACGTTTCCTCTGCCTTACCGGCTACGAGCGTCGAGGCGACAACTTCCGTGTTGTTTCCAGATTCAATGGCAACGCCTTTTTCTCCTGCTATACTTGAACCTACCACTTGGGTAGCTCCAAAAGTTTCATGATAGGATGAGCTTCCCCCAAAAAAACCGCCATCTGTGTAGCTAGATATCTCACGGTGTGAACTATCCTCTGCATTGGTGATCAGGACATCGTTGCTGGCTTTCAGCCCTACCTTGCCCTCAGCCGCAACGGAACTGCCTGTGATGCTAAGGTCATGCGGTTTCCCATCCTGCCCTGCAACAACAGTGGTATCACCCCCAGATTTTATCGAAGAACCCCGAGAAATAGACTCTTGCCTATCAACACTAAAGTCGCTGCTCTGAAAATGATAATCTCTTTCATCGTTTCTCACCCCTATTGTTATCTCCCCTTGTGCGCCAAGAGCAACATTGTCCTTCGCATCTATATCGGAAGCAGCAATATGGATATCTTGACCCGAGATGACAGTGGTATCTTTTCCAGAACTTAAATGAGAGCCATTGTGCAAGGCGACATGGGAGGTTTCACTCCCGCGATGATTGTCCATGCTGTTGCGTGTAGCATCAATCGAAACATTTTCTTTTGCTTGTAAGTAAAGATCATCATGCGCTTGAACATCAGAGCCTAAAATATTCAAATCTTTTCCAGAGAGAAGTGTCGTCGAGCCTCCAGAGTTTAACACAGATTTATGGTGCATAATGGAGTCACTATACTGTTTATGGTGATGCGTTGCAGCTGAGCCTATCGTCAAGTTGCCTTCTTCTGTAGCCATGGCAAGATCACCTCCGGTGCTGATCCCCACCCCTGAGGCGGTAATATCTTGTTTAGCAATCACCGTTGCATTACCCCCAGCAGAAAGCGCCTCGGTGTTTAATACGGTCTCCACGCCGTCAACCGTTGTGCGCCCTGCGTCCAAACGAATATTCTTCTCCGCAAGGATAACAGCATCCCCACCAGCAGCAAAATGCCCCCCTTGACTGAGGATATCCCCACCATGCACATGCAATTGGTGGTTTGCCGCAATCCGCCCTGAATTGGTTATTGTGGAATTGCTTGTATTTTGGCTGGTGATATTGACATCATCGCCCATGCTCAAAGCCCCAGCAGAAACAAAGGAGGCTCTGTCTTTTTCAGGGATGTAAAGCACCGGTGCATAAACATCCATGCCCTTGACCTGTTGGCGCACATAAATCACCATCGGGGCTTCTAGGGACGCCAATTGTTCTTCACTCAAAGCCTCACCAAAAGGGAGATTGTGTGCTTTTGCATAATCTGCCCCACCATCTAGCAAAGTTTTGACTTGTTCAATGGCATCACTTCCAGGAATAAAGGAACCTTTGCCCAAACCTTGACCAACAAGATCACGCATTTGTTTCTCAATCAGCTGCTTTTCAAAATAGGCATCACCTAAGAAAAAAATCTCTCTGTCAGGATTATAACCAATTCTGTTCAAATAATAGGCTGAGCCATAAAACTTGCCGACATCAAGGAATTCTGCCCGCGTTTCATAAATGAAATTTTGATTGGGCAGCGTGCCCCCAACACCCCCCGATTGGGGCTTTGGTAAAGGGAGCCCCTCAGCAAGTTCCCCCGCATTATTGAGATCGACTTTTGGTGTAAAGAGAGCGCCAGCTCCAGGCAAACCACTTAAGGACTCCAGTGGATTGCCTCCAACGGTTTTTGCCTCAAAATGCGCATCCCCTGTAATCGAACCTTCCGCTGCCTCGTTGTGGAGTTGATCGACCACCAAATTCAAAATGCCACCCGCTTGAACAAGACCAGGAACAGTATCGAGAACTTCTGAATTGATATGGCGAAAACCATCATTATTTATTATATCTAAAGCAACATTTCGGCTTCCATCAGCGTTATAAGCATAACAATAAGCATCCGTATTAGCCTGACAACCCATATAGGTGTTTTTATAAGCTGTTGCACCTAAATTGGTCAGCACATTGGCGTGGATATCGGCGTTTCCCCCTGCTTCTATAATGCTATAATGGTTGTCAATGGTATCAGCGTTAATAATAAGATTGCCGTGAGACTGTATCATTCCTTGACGAGTAGGCGAAAATTCTTGCGTGACAGTTTTCTGTATCATGTGAGATAAATTATTCCATCGGTACCCTTGAAAAAAAACCGAACTTTCACTCTCTTCATTCCAAGTAAATGCCTTGTATACTATCCCATCTTCTAAAGTTATCTTACCATAAGTTGCCTCTTTGTTGGGCAAAGAATTTTTAAAGTGAAAATCACATGTGTTTCCCGAACATTCAACTTCCTCATAGGAAACGGCCCATATTTCTATCCCCAACTCATTTGCTATACTTGTTGTATGATACAAAATCGCATTTTCAATTGAATCAAAGCGTTCTGGTTTTTGGAAAGAAATATCGCTATATTCCGTTTTTTCTGTGATGACAGGCGTGCTATCGGCTTCGTTTTTCAGGGTGTTGGTTTGGATATTTAAGTTTCCACCAACTTGAATAAAGCCCGCTTTGTTAACAAGGGAAAGGCTTTTTCCTGTGCCTTCTGCATTGGTGAAAGATAAATCACCTTCTGTCATTATGGTGCCAAAATCATTGAGCAAAGCACCATCAACTTGTAAAGCACCATTGCCCTTCACATAAATTAAGCCCGTTTTGTTGTTGGTCACATTGCCCGTCACGCTAAAG
>NZ_JBHIMJ010000022.1:0-1173 GCF_042194035.1 Bartonella sp. OC16QHHD
TTTTTTTTTACAAAAGTAAGGATCATAAGCTTATAATTTGCTTATAAACATCAGTTTTAAACGTTCATTTGGAAAGGCTTTCATAAGCGTATTTTTACTTTTCTTTAAAACCTAATTTCTTTAAATATTAGCCGGTCCATTTTGGGGATGTTATCCCTTAGAATAGAGCATTCTTAAATATTACAGCTTTTGACTCAAAATTGAGTAAAAACCCATACCTTATGATGTTACAATGGTTTTGAAGTTTGTTTGCTTATCTTTGTCTTAATAGCTGCCCCCAAATTTGGAAAGAGCTCATTTGGTTTCGTATTTTTAAACTATAACTTTTAAAACGTTTTTAGTACCAAATCTAAAGTAGATAGTTATTCTACTGCCATGGCATTATTTGCCTTCATTTTTTGTGGAAGCGAATAGTTCCGTTCTTAAAGACTAGCCTGCAATCTATTCATTAAAAGGCTTTTCATTTCATAAGATATAGCGTTTTGAATTTCATGACCTTTATTTCCTACCTCGGTAAAAAATACCGTGGTTATAAAATCGATCTTGTCTTTAAATCCTTTTATGCAATCTTTATAAATTAAATCTATAAGCTTATAAAAGTTTTAAATGATTACCTTCTTATAGGATACTATAACAACTTTAGATTTTGCGCTCCCCAATTTTGAGAACTGCAAATCTTGTGTTTTTATCATGCGATTAACAATCCAATCATTAAAACAAGATGTGATCTTTAAACATATGTTATCGATTATTTCAAACAACTAAATTTTAAACAATGTGATTTGTGCTGTGATAAAAACGTATCATAAAATTTATGAACTGTTATGAATGATAGCTGCTTTTCATTTCATTTGAACGTTTACATGCGTTATAACATTTACATCATGATTTGCTTTTTATGGTCTATTCATGCATGGCAATCTTATATAAAAAATGATCAAATGAATCATGCATAAAAGTGTGGATTCTTAAGTGGATTCATATAAAATAATTTCACACAACCTATTGACTTTATTTCGTTTTTTGATATGATAGCCTATCAGCTGGTACAAAGAAGATGTGGAGCATGTGAATAAATGGCGTGAACATGCACGGGAGGATTTTGGTTTTTACAATGGTGATCAATGGAATGAAGAAGATTTATCGGCGTTAAAAAAGCAACGCCGCCCCGTT
>NZ_JBHIMJ010000089.1:0-109945 GCF_042194035.1 Bartonella sp. OC16QHHD
CACTCTCGATTTAAGCAATAATCGTTCTCATATTTACACGCCGCAAACGCTGTATTTAATTGCAGATCATATTGATGTCTCGGACAGTAAATTGACTTATGGCGGTTTAGACTTTCAAAGCACCAATGCTCTTGATATTCACAATGCGCGGCTACAAGCCGTAAGAGATGGCGGTGGGACTGGAGATATTCTCTTTATTGCTCCAAGCGTTATGGTTGATGAGACAACGTCTGTTTTAGCAGCACGAGATTTCGTGATCAAAACAGGGGAGATTCACAATAGTGGTCAATTGGCATCGGGGCAGGATTTAGTCTTTAGCGTGACGGGCAATGTGACCAACAACAAAACGGGCTTAATTTATGTGAAGGGCAATGGTGCTTTACAAGTTGATGGGGCTTTGTTGAATGATTTTGGCACCATAATGGCAGAGGGTGATTTGGGTTTCACCAATGCGGCTGGCAGCGGAAAAAGCCTTTCGCTTGTCAATAAAGCAGGCTTGATTCAAGCTGGTGGAAACTTAAATATCCAAACCAACACCCTGAAAAACGAAGCTGATAGCACGCCTGTCATCACGGAAAAAACGGAATATAGCGATATTTCTTTCCAAAGACCAAAGGGTTCTGATCAACTCAGTGATGGGATGTTATATCAAGATGGTCCCAACCTTTGGGGAAAAGGGCACGTTAAGGAAGAACAATCTTCGCCACATCCTGGAAATATAATTTATAAAGAAGTATTTGTATTTGATAAAGAGCTGTGGGCTAACAAAGGAGGAACGTACGGTAAAGCAACTTTGGAAGATGGAGCATTTTATAGGGCATTTACTTGGAAATATGATAAAACAAAAAGTAATATAAGACGGTATCAATGGAATAATCAGTCACATATGACAGAAGAAACTGTCACGCAGGGGTTTTCGCATAAGCCCACCATTCAGGGGATGATACAATCTCACGGCAATCTCATCATTAACGCCGATAACATTGACAACCATTATAGTTTTATAGAAGCAGGGGGAAATGCCTATATCCACGCCAATGTGCTCACCAATTTGGGTGCAACAACTTATAAAAACACCTATATGGGTTGTCAGGCTAATACAGACAGTTGTTATGGCTATAAAGCTGATGGAAGCCGCGATGTTTCTTTAGATATAGCCGATGGCAAATTTCGTCATATCCGCTCAGAAGCTTTGGAGAGTGTTCCTGGTCTTGTCCAAGCGGGTGGCACTTTAAATCTGGTGGTCGATCAACTCAATAACACGGCAGCGGAAGGTTCCATTACAGGGGATGCGCATTTTGAAGCAAAAACCGTTGAAGGCAATCCACTGGAGTCCTTAAGTGGTTTAACCGGGGCTGGCGCTCTCTTTACACCAAAAGTGGATCTCAATAATGCAGGGGAACTTTCTGAGGGGCTCCCTTTACCAAAGCCCCAATCGGGTGGGGTTGGGGGCACACTGCCCAATCAAAATTTTATTTATGAAACGCGGGCAGAATTCCTTGATGTTGGCAAGTTTTATGGCTCAGCCTATTATTTGAACAGAATTGGCTACAATCCTGACAGAGAGATTTTTTTCTTAGGCGATGCTTATTTCGAAAAGCAGCTGATTGAGAAACAAATGCGTGATCTGGTTGGTCAAGGGTTGGGCAAAGGTTCCTTTATTCCTGGAAGTGATGCCATTGAACAAGTCAAAACTTTGCTGGATGTTGGGGCAGACTATGCAAAAGCACACAATCTCCCTTTTGGTGAGGCTTTGAGTGAAGAACAATTAGCATCCCTAGAAGCCCCGATGGTGATTTATGTGCGCCAACAGGTCAAGGGCATGGATGTTTATGCACCGGTGCTTTATATCCATGAAAAAGACAGAGCCTCCTTTGTTTCTGCTGGGGCTTTATCATGGGCGATGATATCAATATCACCAGCCAAAATACAAGCAATTCCACAATAACCAATTCAGGGCGGATTGCGGCAAACCACCAATTGCATGTGCATGGCGGGGATATCTTTAGTCAAGGGGGGCATTTTGCGGCGGGTGGTGATGCTGTTATCCTTGCGGAGAAGAATATTCGTTTGGATGCAGGGCGCACAACGGTTGACGGCGTGGAGACCGTATTAAACACCGAGGCGCTTTCTGCTGGTGGTAATGCAACGGTGATTGCCAAACAAGATATCACAGCCTCAGGGGTGGGGATCACTACCGGAGGTGATCTTGCCATGGCTACAGAAGAAGGTAACTTGACGATCGGTTCAGCAGAAACCCATTACCATGATGAACACGGTGATGCCACCATGCATCATAAATCAGAAGTCAACTCTGGAGGCTCGACGACACTTGCCTCTGGAAAAGATTTGAATATTCTAGGCTCTGATGTTCAAGCAACGGATAAACTCCTCTTGCAAGCTGAGAGGAATGTTTCGATTGATGCCACACGCAACAGCATGGACAATCAGAATGGGAGTGAAACATCTCATGTTGCCTTGCACAATGGCTCTCATTTAAGTTCTGGAAAAGATACCACTGTTCTCTCTGGAAAAGATATCCATATGGCGGCTTCCGATATAGATGCCAAGGGCAAGGTGGGGCTGAAAGCCAGTAACGATATCCTGATCAACAATGCAGAAGATAGCTTACATTATGAGATATCCGATCACAAAGAGGATGGAATATTTAGTGAGAGAGTCCATAATAATGTTGAGGCTACTCAAGTTGTGGGCTCAAGTATAACAGGGGGTGAAGGGATGGCCTTTGAATCTGGCAACGATACAAAAATCATTGGATCGATGCTTTTTGCTGGAAAAGAAGAGGAAACACCAGATCAAGCAAAAGCAGATATTTCTATTCACTCTGGTGGGAATATTCTCATAAAAGGCGCTCAAGAACACTACGATCAGCAATACCAATCGTCATCAAGTAGCTTTTTGCATGAGAAATCTTCCGATAAATCTGAATCGCACACCACAACAGTTTCCTCTGTTCTTGAGGCAACGGGCAACATTGATTTGCAAGCAGAAAAAGAGTCCACAATTACTGCTTCTCATCTGCTTTCAGGTCAAAACATCAATGTGACAGCAGAAAATGTGACGATTGATGGCATGCAAGATCACCATAGCAGCCACTCAGAAGAACATGCATCTGGTTTTGGCGCGGGCTCAGGTGAGGACTTTGTGTCGATATATGGGAGTGAGGAAAAGGTGCAAAATGAAGAGAGTTTTGAACATCAAGGCTCTTCTCTCAATGCGTATGGCACTATCAACATCATTGCCAAGAAAAAAGATGTGAGCATAGTGGGCTCTGATTTTGCAGGTGAGAATATTAACCTTTCGGCAGCTCGTGATGTCAATGTGCTTGTGGGTCATAATAGCCATAAGTCAAATTCTGAAGAAAAGCGTTCAGGTTTTGGCATTCAGTTTGGAAAGAGCAGCAGTAGTGTTTCTTTGGGTGTTGGGGTTGCAAGCGTCAAAGATACGGGCGATCAATGGGAAACCACTTCCGCACAATCACACATCACGGCACGCCGAGATGTGCAGATTACTGCTGACAATGATGTAAATATGCAAGCAGCTATTGTTTCGGCAAATCGTGATGTGAACATTGATGCCGGTAATAATATCACGCTTTCGGAAAGCCAAGATATCTCTAAGACACAAAAAAACCATGAAAATTTCTTTGCTGGTGTTACAGGTTCTGTCAATGTTGGCATTCTTAGTACCATACAAGATATAAAGGATGCAGGAAAACGTTTTGGTCATGGGGATACAAAACACAAAATCGGCAATGGCATCATTCTTGGTCTAAAAGGCAAAGATCTCTATAACAAAGGCAAAGATCTCTATAATGGGATAAAGAGCGGATCAACAAAAGATTCCCTTCTCAAGATGGTGGATATTTCTACCAGTGTTACCGTAGGCTTTAAGACTGAAAAGGAAGAGAAGTCTTCTCAGACATCTACTGCTGTAACCAATAGCATAGAAGCTGGGCGTTCTGTCAATATGAAAGCCCACAAAGGCAGCATCCATGGTGTTGGAGCTGATATTATCGCTGGCACCAATCCTGTTTATGCAAATGATCCGCAGAGCGGGAATATCAACTTGGAAGCAGGACAGCATATTACCTTTGAAAGTGCGCAAAACAAGAAAAGCACACAAAACCATAACCAAAGCGCTTCAATGAATATTGGAGCCAGTTATGGTACTGGTGGCGCAGGGGTAACAGGCAGTGCTGCTTTTAGTCAAGGGGAAGGTTCCAGTGAACAGGTTCAACAAAAGAACAGCCATATTGTTGGCACAGGTACTGTTCATACCACGAGTGGGGCAAACACCACATTGGCAGGCGCCGTGGTTTCTGGAGAGCGTGTAAAAATGGAAGTAGGAGGTGATTTTACCGTTGTCAGCCGCAGTGATACGGGACAAAGTTCCAGCAAAAAAAACTCTGTTTCTGTCGGGGTTAAAGGCAATGGAAAGCCTGATGGTGCATCAATAAACGTCTCTTTCCAAAATGATCAATCCTCCAGCGATTATCACAGTGTTGTGGAACAATCAGGCATTAAAGCCCGTGATGACGGCTTTGAGATCACCGTTAAAGATAAAACAACGCTGACTGGAGGTATTATTGAAAGCACAGCCTTGGCAGAAAAAAACAGCCTGACCACAGGAAGCATCAGCACCAGTGATATTACCAACAGTGCGAGTGCCAAAGCCAGCAGTGATGGGATTAGCATTGCAGCGGGTGGTGCAATGGGCGAATACGACATCGCTAAAAACATTGCCAAAAATGTTTTAGATCATGCAGAACAACAGGATTCAAGGGAAGGATATACCAAATCCGCTATCAGCAATGGCACTATCGTCATTACTGATGAAGCAGGGCAGAAGGCATTAACAGGGCAAGGCGTTGATCAAACCATAGCTTCCCTTAACCGTAATACCGCTGAAGCTCATAAGGGTGTATCACAAATAGATGTCACTAAGCTGGAACAAACAGCTGGTGAAGACCGTAAAATGGCAACAGAATTGCTGGAAGAAGGATTTAAATACAGTGATAAAGCCTATAAAAAATATAGTGAAGAAGCCTCTAAAAAGCGCAATGATGTAGCCCCTAAAAAGCGCAATGCTGAAGCCTCTAAAAAGCGTAATGCTGAAGCCCCTAAAAAGCACAATGATGTAGCCCCTAAAAAGCGCAATGATGTAGCCCCTAAAAAGCGCAATGCTGAAGCCCCTAAAAAGCGTAATGCTGAAGCCCCTAAAAAGCGCAATGCTGTAGCCCCTAAAAAGCGCAATGCTGAAGCCCCTAAAAAGCGTAATGCTGAAGCCCCTAAAAAGCGCAATGCTGTAGCCCCTAAAAAGCGCAATGCTGAAGCCCCTAAAAAGCGTAATGCTGAAGCCCCTAAAAAGCGTAATGCTGAAGCCCCTAAAAAGCGTAATGCTGAAGCCCCTAAAAAGCGCAATGCTGAAGCCCCTAAAAAGCGTAATGCTGAAGCTCCTAAAAAGCGTAATGCTGAAGCCTCTAAAAAGCGCAATGATGAAGCCTCTAAAAAGCGCAATGATGAAGCCTCTAAAAAGCGCAATGATGAAGCCTCTAAAAAGCGCAATGATGAAGCCTCTAAAAAGCGCAATGATGAAGCCTCTAAAAAGCGCAATGATGAAGCCTCTAAAAAGCGCAATGATGAAGCCTCTAAAAAGCGCAATGATGAAGCCTCTAAAAAGCGCAATGATGAAGCCTCTAAAAAGCGCAATGATGAAGCCTCTAAAAAGCGTAATGCTGAAGCCCCTAAAAAGCGCAATGCTGAAGCCCCTAAAAAGCGTAATGCTGAAGCTCCTAAAAAGCGTAATGCTGAAGCCCCTAAAAAGCACAATGATGTAGCCTCTAAAAAGCGTAATGCTGAAGCCTCTAAAAAGCGCATGATGGAGTAGAAGGGGAAACCAAATCTGCTATCAGCGATGGGACTATCATCCTTACTGATACAACTGGACAGAGGGCGATGGGGCAAGATGCTGGACAAATCATTGGCTCTCTCAACCGCAACACCGCAGCAGCCCACCAAGCTGTAGGACAGCTAGATGTCGCACCGCTTGAGGGAGCAGTGCATAATCGCCTAGATATGATCAATGATTTATCGGATGAAGGATTGGGATACTGGGACAAAGTGCGCGAAGTCGCAAATGTTAAAGAACATCCAGTAGGTGAGATTTTGCATGATGAAAATGGCAATGTCCTCTATTTAACCGATGAAAATGGAAAACCTATAAAAGACAGCGATGGAGAATATATTACGCTGTATCACTTTTTAAATGCTGAAGATGAGCAGCATTTACAAGCTGGCTCTGATGGCAACAGGCGTATGTTCTATAATGGTATTTTTAACACACCAGATGAAGCAGCCGGTAATGCTGTCCACTTAGCTGATAATGAACATGAACCCCTTTATTTTACATACCACCCACAAGCTAAAGACAGGCTCGTAGAGATCGGAGTAGCGATTTATGAATATTTTGGGAGATGGAGTAATTCGACCAAGAAGTTACAAGATTTTATCTATCGTTATGGCAATACAGGGGCGATTGTTAGTGCGCATAGCCGTGGTAGTTTGACAGTGGGCAATGGAATGCGTGACTTTGAACAGCGTGGCATTCACGGTATAGCAGAAAAAACAGATATCTATCTTTTTGGACCAGCTGATAACTCTCAATCAATAGCGAATGCACTCTATTATGTGAGTGATGGTAAAAAAGATCATATTTACTTACAAAACCATATATTCGATCCCATAGGTACAGGATTTGGTCACAATCCACCTACTGCTTATAAGGTACCCTTGAGGTTCCCTTATGCAATATTTCCACCAGCAACTCCAATGATAGAGCAAGGGGGAGCGTTCATCGGGCATAACCCTAGTACCCATAAGTGTTATGGTAATGCGGGGAAAAAATGTCAAGATAATTATGGAATACATCATAATGCAAAAATTTATGCACCTTATGCAATTTTAGATAATTTAGGTTTAGGTTATTTATGGAGAAAAAAATGAATACACTGTTTAAATTATTAAGTGGAATAGTTCTGTTAAGTGTCTCTGGATGTGACATATCAAATATTGACAAACCTCCTCCAGGGGAAGTACATGGGTGGTTGAAGGCGGGAGCAGATTTTACTGAGATAGGAAAAGCCTTATTAGAATGTGGAATGCCGAGTCTTATCGATCCTGATTCAGAAAATAGAAACCTCAGTTTAAATCAAATGGCATCCATTGATGCTTGTATGGTCCAAGCAGGATTTCGTGATAGATACGGTGGTCCGTATTGGTGCTATAATTATAAAGACCTTCCCATTTGTCAGCTTGGTGCTGTCATCCCGCAACGAAATGTCGAAAAGCGCTTAAACAGCCCGTTTTGTAAAAGGTATAAAAATGCGGATGAATGCCAACCTTAAGTTTTGTTTGTGATGACCGACAATCCCCACACTCACGTTTTTACATGCCTGTGCGGGATTGTTTCCTCAAGCAANTATTGAAGAAACAGTAAAAATACATTACATTAGAACTACTTTGTAACACATTAAGTGGTCGTAAAATGGCTGAGACAACATTTACCTTTCGCGTCGATGATGTATTAAAAAATGAATTTTCCAAAGCAGCAAAGGCGTGTGATAGATCTGGTGCACAATTATTGCGCGATTATATGCGCGATATCGTAAAAGAACAAAAAGAAAAAAGTGCATACGATTTATGGTTTCGGGAACAAGTTCAATTAGGGATAAACTCTGCTAATGCAGGTGATATAATATCTTCTGAAGAAATCGAAGCAGAAGCAAAGGAATGGCGCCTAAAAACACAAAGTAAACTCGATAGATCAACTTTATGAAGCTAATTTGGACACAAGTAGCACACGTTGACCGCAAAAAGATCCGTGAATACATATCACAAGATAATCCTTCTGCTGCAAACATTTTGATTGTTGGTATCTACAATATTGTTTTTATTCTCTCTCATTTATTTATACCTTTCAGTATCAAAAAATCATTGAAATCTAGACCGTAGGGGGCTTGCATCATAAAGACCTCAAAGCCTTGTCTATAGGCACGCGCAGCGAGGTTAGAACCTGCTTTACGCCCCGCATCATCGCCATCCATTGCAATGGTGAGACGGGCTTTTGTAGGAGGTAAATTCACATGCCTCATGCTATGGGTTGAAAGGGACGCCCATAAATCAACGGGCTCTGGTAACAACCCAGACAAAAGAGCCAGACCGGTTTCAATGCCCTCACAAATGACTAGATGTTTTGGATTACCTTGGCTTAAATGCACAGCGCCACCCGTGACAGAACCCAACATGGCTTTGGCTGGTTTTTGATCTGTTTTGCAGCCATTGGCTTGTAAAAAGGTTCTATGAATGGCAAAGGAACCATCCCCCTTAACAAGAGCAATCAACGCGGGCAGTGTACCCCCAGAGGGGTGTGGAAATTTGTCGTAAAAGCGTAAATCAGTAGGCAAATCACATGTAATACCCCGCATACGTAAATAGGTTTCTGCTAAAGTATTTTTAATTGGTTGGCTTTGTTGCCAAATTGCTTTTGCTCTCTCTGCTTTCCTTTTTGCTTGTTTGAGATCAGCACAAAACTGTTTGGAGAAAGAGAGCGTATGATCATAAGCTTGTTTTCCAAGCAATCCAATTCTAATAAGCGCTTGTATGATCTCTCTAAAAGAGCAGCCAGCATAACAATNTCTTATTGTAAAAAACATTCAGAACAACTTGAATGCAAACCTTAAGTCTTGCTTCAGCAGAGAAAGCCTTGAATTTACACCAAATAAAGCTCCAGGTTGATGAGTTTGAGAAAGCCTTGTCCGTCCTTACGTGATAAGGTTTTTTTTATGCCGCGTCGTTATAACGTTGCTGTTTTGCTTGCTCGATGACATTCAAAAGATCTGATTGTAACCAACGCGATAAAAAACCAAATTTTAANCTTTCACGGTCTGTTAAAAGAATATCATTTTCTGTCATATTAAAATCCTTTCACTATAAAAACAAAAACAAATCATAATCATTTATTAACCACATTTTTGTTCATTTAGAAAGATGTTTTATTTATAGAAAACAATATTTTATTATATAAATTCTCATGTGATAAATTATGAGTCTAATTGAGAGCGAATGAGAGAGAAGAGAGATAAAGTTATTCACAGATAATGGGGTTATGCACCCCATATTTTAGGTTTGACCTGTGACATAAGCCGCCCATTTATCCATATAAACGCGGCGCTGTTCTAAATAGTCAGTACGACGATAGGCACGTTCTACTTTACCGCCGACCGTATGAGCTAAAATAGTTTCAGCGACCTCATAGGGGGCATCGGTTGTTTCAGCAAGCCAATCGCGTAAACTAGAGCGAAATCCATGCGGGCAGGCATCAAGTTTATTATCTCTCATATATTGAGCCATACGATTTTCAGCAATGGGAGCACGACCAGAAAAAGACAGAATGAAATCACTTTTAGAGATACAGCGGGCTTGTTCAATTACTTTCATTGCTTCTGATGATAAAGGCACGCGAAACTCTGTTGTTGTATCACGCTTTCCTTTCATATTTTCAGCAGGAATTGTCCATATATCGCCATCAATTTGATCTTCACGAATATGACGCAAGGAATTAGTACGAACCCCTGTGAGGATAAGCAGACGCAAAGCCAGTCGTGTTATGTTTTGTGTTTTACAGAGTGACTGATAAAAAGCCGGCACTTCTTTCCAATCCATAGCTGGTCTATTTTGCGTTTTATGACGTTGTTTCCCTAAGAGCGCGCGTGCTTTTTCTGCTGCTTGTAAATCAACATCCAAACCTAAAGCAGCCGCATGTTTAAGACAAAGTTTGAGACGTATCAATGCTTTCTCTGCTGTTGCAGCTTTTGTATGCCAAATGGGAGCAAGAACATTGCGTATCTCGGTTTGTGTAATCTCTGAAACGGGCAAGCATCCTAATTTAGGGAGAATATAAAGACGTAAAGGCGAAAACCAACGCCCATCTTTACCATCTCCTTTTAATTCAGCTTTACGACTTTCAAAAGCATCTAAAGCAATATCTTTTAAATAATGGAGATTGCTTATTGCCTCACGCTTTTGTTTCTCACGTTCTTTAATGGGATCACGTCCCTCATGCAAAACAGAACGCCATTGGTTTGCTAATTCACGGGCTTTTTTTAAAGAGACATCTCGCAACGCTCCCAAGCCCATTTCACGGCGGCGCCCGTGAAGGGTATACCGTAAAATCCATTGAGCACCTCCATCTTTACGCTTATGAAGAAGCAAGCCGGCACCATCATTATATTTGCCAACTCCCAATGTTGCGACAGATCTTGCATTAAGACGGTTCATAAGAGCCATTTTTTAATCCTTTCTTATACAAATTTGAGTCCACACACTCATCCCACTTGTTATATGCAAATGAGTGATTTTAATTGATGCAACATAAACAGCTTTGAAATGAGAGAATCTTACGTTATTCGGGACTCTCATTCAATATGAATAACGATAGATTATCATTATAAATCAATGCCTTGTAGAGATAGAACTGGATAGTGCTGGTGTGACCTATGAAGAGCAGTTATTAAAGCAGAGTGCGCTTGATTATAGTTTTTGTGCACTGCCGAACATTGTACATTATTTGACCTTAAAGCTGAAATTAACCGCAAAGACAATTATTGGTATTTTGACAAAGAGTGGTCGTGAGCATGAGTTTGTGAAAACTCCACAAGCTTTTTTAGAGTGCATAGAAGAAATACTCAATAAAACCTATGTTAATCTTACAATTGATGGCATTAAATATTTAAAGCTGGTCGGGCAAGAATATAGTGTGCAAGAGCTTTTTACCAGTGAAGAGCTTGTGGCAAATTTAGAGCGTACAGCTGTTGTGAGTGAGAAGAGTGTGTATGATCATGTGGTTTATGAAAGCAGTGTGGAGAAAGAGTTTGCGCAAAATCTCGATAATGACTCTGATGTAAGATTGTTTTTTAAACTGCCAAGAAATTTAAAAATAGCCACTCCCATTGGTTCTTATACGCCTGATTGGGCGGTTTTTTAGAGTGAGATGGCGCGCAAAAGCTTTATTTTGTACTGGAAACAAAAGGAACGAATAGCGAGTTTGATTTGCGCCTTAAAGAATTACTGAAGATTAAATGCGGTAAAGCGCATTTTGCTGCACTGCAAACGAGCGTTGCGTTTAACGACCAGCCGGTGATAAATTGGGGTGAATATAAGCGTACTTTGCCCGAAGGGGCGCATGAGTTTCCAAGTGCTGCGGTGGTTGTTGCAGAATGATTGGTGCATGAAATACTTAACGTGGGTGAGGGGGAGAGCAAAGCTTTTTATATCAAGATAATAAATTGACAAAAGGTAGCTATAATGTACAATTCATGTTAAATTTAATTGTTTTCATTTAATACGGGGGGTAAAGTTATGAAAACTAAAAATATGTATAATCCACTGAAAAAAATTAAAATTAAGCGTGTTGATGTTGCTACGCTCAAAGCCCGAGTAAGTGAGCAGAAAATGGCTGCTCGATGTGCCCTTCTGAATTGAGATTTTAAAATATATAAAGCTGGCGGCAGAAAAAACGCCAGCTTTATAGCTTTTGGATATATTAATGACGATAGATTATGAAGTTAAAAAGTTGCTCTATGGCTGTGCGGCAATGAGTGGGGGTTCGGCTGATTACAGATTCTTTCCATGCTTTTTTTCTTGTCTATGGGCGTTAGTATAACACAGTTAGCTTTATTACAAATTGTGTTTAGCGCAGCTATTTGTATTTTTGAAGTGCCTTGTGGGATTTTAGGAGATAAAATTGGCGTTAAAAAAAATGTTATCTTATCATGTTTCTTTTTTTCGCTCTTTTTCTTTTTATGTATCTACGCGCCTAATCTTTTTGTCTTAATTCCGGCAGAAATTATTTATGCTTTAGGCTTTGCTTTATGTTCTGGCGCTGATAGCACATGGATTAAAGGCTTAATCGACGGCGGTGGTTACAAGGGTAATTTGATCTACCACCAAGTAAACGCCTATAAACGGGAACTAGCGGCATTCATGAATATGGTTGCTGGTGCGCTAGGTGTTCTTATTGTTTTGTGTATGGATAATTATCAGTCAGCATATTATTTTTGTTCTTTCGGGTTTCTCGTGCTTGTATTCTTGTTTAGTCGGGTGACGGGGATAGCTATTGCATCCGTTTCGGATAGTCAGCCAATAGACTCAGGTTCTTTGTTGCATGCAACAGAAGCTTTTGCTTATTTAGTTACCTCAAAGATCGGGTTATATTATATATTGATATGTGGTTTTATTGTTGCTGCATTGCAGCCAGTATTTCATTTTTGGCAACCTTTTATTTTGGGACAAACAGGAGTATTAGACAATGCAACAGGAAAGACTAAAATTCTTATTCTTGGCCTGTGCTTTGTGTCTTATACTCTCGTAAAATACTTATTTAATCGCTTTGTAATTAAATATTTTATGCAAAAATACGCTCCTATGGCGATAACTTTGTATTCACTAGTCCTGAGTGCTGTTGTTATGCTTGCTCTGCTTCTCGTTGCAAACAGTTGGGCCCCCATTATTTTATTCACCGTATTTCACAGTTTTTTTCTGTCCCCGTAACGCAGTTTGAAGCAGAATTTTTTAAACATATTCAACAAAAGAATGCAAATACGGTTTTATCCATTGTTAGTTTTCTTGCACGTATTTTTGGTATTTTAGCGCTTGTGCTGATTGGTTGGTTGGCAAACAATGTTTGTATAGAAGCAGCTTTTTGTTTCGCCTTGGTTTGTATATGTTTAATTATCCCGCTTAATTTGGCTTGGCTTTATACTGATAAAAAGTTAATAAAGACGAGGAGGTTTGAGAGTGAAGATACAGTTGAATAGGGACTTGCCTATGACTTACATAAAGACACAGGAAAAAATAGTGTGTGGGTCATCTTATATGGATTTAGTCGAAATTAATAGCTGTTTTAATCGGTGTATAGGCACAATGGATTGTAAAAATGCTAATGCCTGTGTTTTTTGACAACTTGGTCGGCTTTGTTTTTTTACGTATGTAAGCAGCGAATAAGCAAAGGTTAGCACAGGTGTATTACTTGCAGTACCAAAAAGTTTGATTAAAAATACTAAAAATGGATATACAAGACGAACAAACGGCTCGCTGAGGATCTTTTATCAATGACTGTAGTTGCTTGGGGGCATAATATTGTACAAAAAAACGCATGGCATAAAGTCCAAAAAACCAATAAAGGCGCATTGCGCTTCTTTTTTAAGAACTGGGCATCTCCTCTTACCGTAATGCGTTCTCATTATGCATCCTTTAGGCAAGACTTGCGATGGAAAGGCTTTACGGAAAAAATCAATGTGTTTTGTTTAAAAGATCCGATCTTAATACACCTTTCAATATGGAAGGGTATTTCACAATGTTTGTTGTGATGAAGCAATTGCTATCTCTTGGTATGCCACTGGCTATAGGGTTTATCTCTCAGATGATAATTTCCTTCACAGATGCAGCGCTTGTAGCGCATTTAGGCGTGCAAGCCTTGAGTGGTACAATGTTAGCTCTGAGTATATTTAGTTTTGTTATGTTGCTTGGGCTAGGTATTATTACCGCGGTTGCACCAAAACTTGCGGAAAGCTTTCGCAGACAAGATAGATATGCATTAAAGGCATGGTTTGATCAAGGAATATGGCTTTCCCTTTTGATTGGAATGATGAGTGCGATCATTTTACTCAACACGAGGAATATTTTGTGTCTTCTCGGACAAGATGAGGCAATTGCTACTATAGCGCAAGAATATAATCGTGGCGCTGCTATAGGGGTGGTGTTTTTTTATCTTTATGTAAATAGCCGGGGATTACTGTCAGCAATTGGTAATCCAAAGCCCTTAACCTGGGTTATGCTTGCGGCTATCCTTGTGAATTTTCTTATCTCTTGGCTGCTTATTTTTGGTATAGGTTCTGCAAGCGGATTAGGTGTCTTTGGTGCAGGAATTGCGAGCAGTTTGATCCGTATTTTAATTGTTATTGCAGCAGCAATAATTTTGTCCCGCAATTCTGCTTTTCATTCTTTTCGCTTTAATTATTTGAGACCAAAGTTAGAGATTTCACGAATAATAAAATTGCTGCGAGTAGGGCTACCCATTGGTATACGTATTCTTATTGCGGAGGGCTTTCCTTCGGTCATTGCATTTATGATTACGGCTTATGGGGTTGAATCTTTGGCCGCGCATACGATAGGGATGCGTCTCGATATGCTTATTTCTGTGGTGGCTTTGGGGATTTCCAGCGCAGCCGCGACAATAGCAGCGTGGTATAGAGCAGATAGGAATAATATGGCTCTAAAACAATTGCGTATGAGTGTCACAGTTTTTGCTGTAGCTTATGTCTTGTTTTTATCAGGGATTGTTTATCTCTCTTATGGATTCATCCTTACAACCATCTTTAATATTTCTTCAGAACGCGTTGTTGTTTTCTCTTGGGAGTTGCTTCCGTTCATCTTATTGTCTTTTGCTTTTGGCACTTTAGGAGCTATGCTCAATGGCATACTTGTGGGTTTGTTTGATACGTTTTGGTCAACAATTGTTGTAGCAATAAGTTATTGGGGGTTAGGCCTATTGGGGGGAGCGCTAATGGCGCATTTTTTTGAATATGACTTTATTGGCTATTGGCTTGGCATGATTGGTGCAAGCTTAATCGTTTCTATCTTTAATTATATGCGCGTGGGTTATTTAATAAAATGCAATCCTATGTTTGGGGCAGAGTGAGTGTTATAAAAGCGCTTGTAAAGCACTAGCTGTGAAGGCATAGCTATTCACCGTCCATAGAGGCTGTTTTGCTTCTATAGAGATAACAATATAGCTTACAAAACTTGCTTAATATTGAAAAGAAGTGCCTTTGATTGTAGTCTTAATATTCTTTATTGAATTTTAAAATAATATGGATTTATTAAAATCATTCGGCTTCAATTTAAGAGTAAGCTCGGTAGATTGGAAGAGTTTAATACCTTAAAAAATGACGAGAAAAAACGTGCTTATATTCATACGCCGTTGAGGAGGCATTTAAAAAAGTTGTTGTTTTTATAAGTTATTACCATTGCGATGCTAAAGTGTATACATTTGTCAAAACAATCGCAGACGCTGATGATGTTATTCTTGCAAGCCCTGTTTATCACGGGTCTTATTCAGGGGGATTGAAAAATGCTCTTGATAATTTAGATTATGATGCTTTTTAGATAAAGCTTTTGGTCTTTTCTCTCATGACAATACAACCAAAAATGCGCACTGCCATGTGTATATTTGGTACTAATTGTGCATATGCTTTATGGACAGGCACTGCAATATCAAGTTGCTTCAGCTAAAGATGATTTTGTGTCTGAGAATGCAGTCCGTACATGGAGACTTAGCAGCGCAAATGTACGGGTTTGCTGCGCACATCTTGCTGATAAAATGTACAAATTTTAAAATAATAAGGGTGGAGGATATGATCAAAATTGATAGGAAATACCGTTATTTAGTCGTTGGTGGTACAGGAATATTGGCTCCCTTGTGCCGGTTATTAGGGCTGAACAACGTGATTATCGCAGCGCGTTTTCGTTCTCATCAATCCAAAATTGAGTTATTTCAGACAAGGGCTAAATGTATATTTTGAAGATTATTATAAGCCATAGGCACAATTTTAAAAAGGGATACCACTATAGACGGGCTTGAAATATTGCATATTATGGGGGGCATTCGCCTGCACATGCATTTTCGTGTAGGTTGAGATTGAGCGGTTGGTCTTCTTACCGAAGCTGCTTGCGTATTGTTCATGTTTTTGGTTCTAATGCAGAGGATAAAATAATCTCTGGATGTGCGCATCATAATAAGATTGATCCCACATCTGTAAATTAGGTCGGAAAAGGCGATCATATGGCCGGCGGTGGTCAATGAGAAAAGTGTTTATGATCATGTGATTTGTGAGAGCCGTATTGAGAAAGAGTTTGCGCAAAATCTTGATAATGACTCTGATGTAAGATTGTTTTTTAAACTGCCAAGAAATTTAAAAATAGCCACTCCCATTGGTTCTTATACGCCTGATTGGGCGGTTTTTTTAGAGTGAGATGGCGCGCAAAAGCTTTATTTTGTACTGGAAACAAAAGGAACGAATAGCGAGTTTGATTTGCGCCTTAAAGAAATGCTGAAGATTAAATGCGGCAAGGCGCATTTTACCGCCCTTGAGACTGGTGTGGTGTTTAACGAGGCACTGGTGATGAGTTGGCGCGATTCTAAGCGGGGGGTGGTGGTAGAGAGAGTGGGGGGCTGTGGTAGGAGTGGGCGGCACGAATGACGCTGTCTTTAGTTGCGTACCACCAAGCTAATTTTGTGCTTTGCGAAATTCGCCAAGGCTTTTGGACGTACCGCGTTTATCGCGTAATAAAATCTTATGAATATCATGCAGAAGGCGCGCAGAAACGGGTGATTGCGTGACTAGCTTCCCAATGCCGTAATAATGCCGTAATTAAGTACAGCCACATAATGAGATAGCTCTTCAATATCATCAGTCGCACTGATACTTTTTTTATTTTCAAACAATAATAGGTCAGATGGTAACGATTATGTCCTTTCTATCTAAGAAAAGAGTAGCACCGCTTGCGTATATGCACGAGTAAAAGTCAATCAACATTGGTCTGAGGTAAAAACCGCCAATTATTTCTAATACACCTAAGGATTTCATAGCTTGCTCTAACGGTTTATATAAAACTGCCCTTTTAAAAGATGGATTGGGCGGCAAATTTATTGGGATATAGGCTTTATGAATCTCTCGAACTAAGCTTTCTACTATGCAGGCCCTAAGGCGTGATTGCATATATGGTCGCATCTGTTGCTGCGTTGTGTAGGCAAAGATCCTAAACTAGGAAAGGAGGGCTGCTCTTTTAATTACAAAGGAAGAATACGGCGCGTAAGTGAAGCAAAATGTATTTTGAGGAGCAGAAGGGGTGAGGCATTTGATGTCCAGTGGGTGACGGATTAACTGGAGTATAAGTAGGCATTGCTAGGGCGGAGTTTTTAGTTAAGAATTGCACTTCGTACGCTATAAGCTCTCTGCATCCTTCATATAGGCGTTGGATCATCGCCCAATGCAACGTAAAGGGGCTGTTTTGTCTTTAGCGTTTGTTTGGCTGCTTCTATAGCGCCGCTGGCTCTATCAGCCATTATGGTGATAATTTTCTCGTCCAAAGAATAGATCAATTGATTGCGTAATAGGGTATGTGTGCCTTTTTCGACCGTGTCTTTTTTTAAAAGCAGCTGTTACCTCGTGGCAGGGTTGGGGGTGTCTATATGATCAGCCTGCCAAAGAAATGGAAGCGTTATCGCGATAGCTACCAATAGTAGTCCAGCGATAAAGGTGGCAGCAAACTGCAATGATATAAAAGAACCAAGGACGCCGACCAAAAAGCTTCCGACCGGCGTTCCAGCATAGCCTATCACCCGAAAAGCAGAATTAGCTCGCCCGAGAAGTTGCTTTGGTGTGAGGCGCTGCCTGAAGGCGGTAACACCAATAAACCATAAGCTTGCTCCAACGCCAGCAATAAAGGTGACGCCCCATACGACGACAGCACTTTTTGAAAAGGCTGGAATCAGCAGCAAGACAACCGTTCCTAAACCGTCAGTGAGAACAGCTAGGCGCACCGGTGCATAGCGTATACGCGGCGCAAATAGGGCTCCTGCCATTGTTCCAAGCGCGTAGGCTGCAAACATCACGCCATATTGGCTGCTATGTAGGCCCAGATACCGACTGTCGGTAACGAAGAAGATGAATGAGGTTAGGAATGCTCCAAATACCACCGATAGAAAGAATGTGAGTAATGTAAGGGAGGTAAGATGCCGATTTGAAAAAATGAAACGAAAGCCGGCAATGATATAACGGAAAGTGATGTTTTCTTTATCAGGTGTTGGCGATGTCGGAACAGCATGGCGAGCGGTAAAAATCAATGCGATAAAAAGCACGATTAACAGGCCGAGAAATAGCAGTGTGCTATGCGCTAAAATGCTGCTTGTTATGACAGGGGCAAGAAAATAGGAGACCCCGAAATCTAAAAACAAGACAATAGAGTAGAAGGTCATCAATCGCTCTCCCTCCATGATAAGTGGTGGAATCGTCATTATATAAGCTTCGGCAGAAACGACGATGAATCCAGCAATGGTTGCATAGAAGAAAATTTGTTCGGCTGGAGCAATCTGTATCATAAGTAGTATGAACAGGACAATATGCAGTAGCATGAAGATGAGGAGAGCTGTGGTAGCAAGTTTTATTTTGTCGCAGCGATCAAGTAAAGCGCCTGCAAGGATGCCGAAAATTGGCCACGCTAATGAAAAGAGACCTTGCGCCCAACTTACTCCGACTACGCCATATCCAGATTGTCTTGCTAATAGCGGGATGGTAGTGCGCAAAGCACCGCTGAGTAAGGCGAGAAGACTAACGGTTAGGCAAAAATAGCGTATGTTCTTGTTGGAAAAAAGCGTGAACATTCTGTTCTCCTTAAGATGCCACACAGGTTTCCACTGTTCCATCAAGTACGGCGGTTGTATTCAGCATGTTTGAGACATAGTCGTCCAAGATATTCCTGTCTTCCTGAGGTAGAAGAAAATACATAAGGTTGGAATACCATTGCCAACCACGCTGAGTCAGCTGGAGATTGTTATCACTTTCTGCGATGAGACCTGCACCTATGAGCTGTTGTAGGTTATTGTATACGAAAGAGGGAAGTGCGGTCCAGTCAATTCTTTCTTTTTTGGCATAGCCGTTATAAGGTAGCCGCATACACAAAGCTTTGGAGGCTTGTTGCTCCGCTGATACCCAATTGTAGTATACTTTGGATTTTCCTTTAAGTTGTATGTCGGTAATGTATCCGCTTCGACTGGGATTGGCTCGTGTGACGAGTGAGCCGAGAATCGACAGTGCTAACGCCCCAAAGCCAACCACATAATCGTCATGATAACCATGCAAATATTTGTGATAGCGGAAATAATTAGCTGAACTCGTTTTAGCGAGCGTTAGAGGAGTGTTATTGGCAATTTTGATATAGGAATGCCCATTACACGGTGCATAGCCGCAGCTGCGCATAACGATATCGCTAAATAATCGAAGCATCTGTCGATGCTGTAGGCTGGACGGTTTTAGCCCTTTTTGTGCGTAAGACTTATGCAGTTGCGACGTGATAGCCAGATTGTTGATTGCATAGAGGTTGATGGTTTCAGGGTGAAGCTCGCTGGCTTGCTTCAAATCGTATAATAGTTCTTCGGTTTGCTGGCTGTGCATGCCATATAGTAGGTTGAAACCGACATGTCCAATTATGTCTTGTGACCAAGCCACGGTATTGTTGATTTGTTCACGTGTTGAGGTGAGGTTAAACAATGATCGGAAACGCTCAATGAAACTCTGTATGTCGAAGCTGATTCAGTTAACGCCGATCTCACGGGCAGCATAAAGTTTATCACGTGTGACGCTCTTCGGTTCGCTTTCCAGTGTAAATTCGGTTAAGGAAGAGAGCTCAAATTCGGCATGCAATACTTTTCCGATGTGTCGGATATTATCTGCGGACAAAAGCGACGGTGTGCCGCCCCCCTATATAGATGCTGCGGATGGGCCCTCTAAGCGAGCGAATGAAATTTCCTTTGGTTCTGATCTCTGTGGTAAGCGCTGACATATAAGATTCGATTTGCTTAACGTGCTTGTAGGCCCCTTTTTGAAAGGGACAGAAGGAACAGATAGTTTCGCAAAAGGGAATATGCAAATAAAGAGAAATGGTACGCGCTTGTGGAATCTGCTTACTTTGCGCTAGTTTATTAAAGTCTAGGTAATCGTAAAATTCATTTGAAATAGTGCGAAATAACGGATATGTGAAGTTGTAAATCGGCTTGAGTTGATCGAACTTCACAAAAGGATGATCCACGAGTTGCATAGCTTACCTCCCCCAATTTCTTAACTCGCACTATATTATTGACGGGCGACAGGTGATCCAATCATCCGAGTGTATTACCAAAGATTTTTACGGAACATAATGAATCCTCCTTTTGTAGAAGTTATATGTATTATACATATAACTCATTATATGAACAGATGAGCTTGTTTAAGAGGCAATGTAAAGATAAAAATATAAAAGAACTTTCTCTTGCAGCCTTATGGTCTGATATTGTAATTGGTATCCTGTTTTACGTGGTCGGGCTATGAATGCCTAGGGCGAGAAAAAGCAGGGTATTTTAATGGACGTGCGGGGCATCATTGTTATGTTGCTGCGACTTGGAATTTGCGTCTGGTTATGAAATATCATTAGCGCAAAAAGATGGTTTTAAAGGTAGAGATACATTTTTTAATATCCCTGTAAAACTTCGAGAAGAGATAGAATTATCTATTAGAAAACATATAAATATCCAGTGTGATAATATTATCGAATTACATGACATCATCACTCTTGCACGCCATTTTGACATATTACCTAAAATCTCATTGAGATTGTGCCATGTACTGGCAAACGGGGATAGATCGTGTTTTGGTATGACTGCGGCGAAGTTACGTGCCGCATTATCTTTGCTAGAATCCAATAGGATTAGGCTTAATGGGGTGCCTTTGCATGTGGGCTCTAATTTGAATTCGACTGAGTTAATAGTATCCACCTTAACTAAGGCTGGAAAGGATATTTACGCATTGAAGGATCAAAAAAGTTTTATCAGTCTAGGCGGAGGATATCCGACTTCCACAGCATTTTGCGATGCCGTGACGGTCAATGACGAATACCCTCGTAAAATTTATGAGGCATTATCACAATTGGGTTGTGATTTACATAAGCTTACGGTAATTATTAAACCTAGGCGTATTATATCTAAAGATTATGGTTATTTATTCTCAAATATTAGCTCTATAAAAGAACAGAATGGTACGAACTTAATTATAATCTGGGCTCTGGGGATGTGTGCTCAATCTGCACAGTATCACTAGATCATAAGTCAAAGTATGTGAAAGCAACTGATACAAAAAAGATTTTACGATAGTGAAAGATCGACGTAAAGGACGTTAGTTCAAAGGAAATTGATATTATTGTGTTCTCATATCCTGATTTTTTGGCTTTTTAGATATAAATAACACACCTCCTAGTGGGCTGGAAACTATCAAATGTTGGATCACGCATGGCGCAATTAGCAAAAAATCCTATCTATTGGATTTGGTATGCTCTACTAGATTCTCAGCTCTAAATATTGTGTGCGAAGTGCAATGTCAAGCGGTGGGAATTGATATAAGTGCAGAGTTTGTACCATCCGCTCAGAACAAGGTTGATAGCTCTATATTATGCAGGCGATGGTTAAGTTTCATGTCGGAAATGCTGAGCGTATGACTTATCCTGAAAATACATTTACGCATATTACGGCGGGGTGAGTATTTGTAAGCACAGCTGTAAAGGCTACTCGCCATCCTAGGGTGTTTACTTCTATGTGGATAACAATAGAGTTACAAAACTTGCTTCATATTAAAAGAAAAGTTTCTTTTCTTTTAATTAAGCATTGCTACAACCAAAAGGGAATTAAATATCTCGCCTTTATTATTCTCGTCAATGTTTGCTTATATATGATTATTTGAATCGGAATTAGGTTACGTACAATATGGTATTTCTCGCTGTTTTATATAAGGAGAAGGTTCGCACCGATGTATCGGGTGCAATATCAATTTTTTCACTATGGTGATAGGATAGCTTTTTGAGCGTAAAGTTCTTTTACCTTGATGGATCTTATAGTATTCTTCAAAAATATCAGTTGATAAATTTTTTTCGTGTCGTTTATGCATGGGCTGATACAATATGCATGGGCTGATACAATAAGAATAGGACTTGATTGTTTTTAAAGTTGGTATGTTATGGCTGTAAAAAATGGTAAACAAACGAAAAGTAAGAATTTTAAACCTGTCTCTCGTTTTCTCAAAAGTTTACGTGGTGTGCGCAATTGGGAACAAGTTTCACAATGGCTTGCTTTTCGTAAGGTAGAGGATATTGAATGTATTACGCCTGATCAAGCAGGGGTACCACGGGGCAAGATGATGCTTTCTAAAAAATTTACATCGGAAACATCATTGGCATTGCCTTCAGCAGTTTTTATGGCAACAATTTCAGGGGATTATCCGGAAGATGGTCATGGTTTTGAATATCCTAAAGCAGATGGTGATTTACGCCTTGAGCCTGATCTTTCTACGTTAAGCATTGTTCCATGGGAAGATGCTCCTACGGCACAGGTGATTTGTGATCTTGTGTATCAAAATGGTCAGGTTGTGGATTACACACCACGCAATGTTTTACGAACAGTGGTTCATTTTTACACAAAAATGGGTTTAAGCCCTGTTGTGGCACCAGAAATTGAGTTTTATTTGGTACAAAAAAATCCCGATCCTGATTATCCGTTAGTTCCACCGGTTGGTCGTTCTGGGCGTTCAATTGGTGGTGGACAGGGGTATTCCATTGCTGGTGTTAATGAATTCGATGATTTGATTGATGATATTTATCAATTTTCAGAGGCACAAGGATTGGAAATTGATACCCTCATTCATGAAGAAGGAGCAGGACAGTTTGAAATAAATTTACGTCATGGTGATCCTATTGAATTAGCGGATCAAGTTTTTATGTTTAAACGAACAATTCGTGAAGCAGCACTAAAACATAATATGTATGCAACTTTTATGGCAAAACCCATTCAAGGGCAGCCGGGTTCTGCTATGCATATTCACCAATCGGTTGTTGATAAGAAAACCGGTATGAATATTTTTACACAGGAAAATGGTGAAGAAAGTATCTGTTTTCGCCATTTTATTGGTGGATTGCAAAAACATATGCCAGGCGTACTTGTGATGCTTGCGCCTTATGTGAATTCTTATCGACGTCTTGTCCCTGATAATTCGGCTCCTGTTAATTTGCGGTGGGGATATGATAATCGTACTACAGCTTTTCGAGTTCCCCGTTCTGCTCCTCAAGCGCGACGTGTTGAGAATAGGCTTCCTTCATCAGATGCGAATCCTTATTTAGCCCTTGCGGCTTCTTTAGCGTGTGGTCTTATTGGTTTGCAACAAAAAATTGAGCCGGATGAGCCAGCGATAAATAATGTAAACGCTGATAATATTGAGTTACCGCGTGGGCTCATTGAGGCAGTCAATTTGTTTGAACAAGATACAGTGATACGTGCTATTTTAGGGGATGTGTTTGTCAGTACTTATGCTGCAATCAAACGACAAGAGTTTGAAACTTTTATGGAAGTAATCAGTCCGTGGGAGCGTGAATATCTCCTGCTGAATGTTTAAATTTTATGACGATGATTGATTATAATTCAATTTCTCCAGGAATTTCTTGGTATGAAGATGCTTTAAGAGAACGTCCCTCTTATCCTTCTTTTTGTGAAAACAGACAGTGTGATGTGGTCATTATTGGAGGCGGATTTACGGGGCTTTCGGCTGCTTATCATTTAGCCAAGGCTGGAGTAGATGTTGTTTTATTTGAAGCATCACGTTTTGGTGATGGTGCTTCAGGGCGCAATGGTGGACAGCTGGGAACAGGGCAACGGAAATGGGTAGAAACATTAGAAAAAAAGTATGGTTTTGAGCGAAGTAAGGCTCTGTTTGATTTAGCAGAAGAAGCTAAAAGAGATATTTTAGCTTTATGCGCAATGCCTAATTGTCCTTGTGATTTGATAGGAGGACAGCTTTCTGTAACTCATAAAAGGCGTGAGCTTCTCTCTTATCAACAGCATATTGAGGCGATGCAGCGTTATGGCTATCACGCGCTTACTTTTATGGATAAGGCTGAAACATTTGAGCGACTTGGATCAACTTTTTATTGTGGTGGTATTTATGATGCGGATACCGGTCATATAAATCCCTTAAAATTGATTATTGGGTTGGCAAAAAGAGCACAAGATACTGGTGCTAAGCTTTATGAGAAGTCACAAGTAACGACCGTAAGGCGCAAGGGAGCACATTGGAAAGTAATAACAGAAAAAGGTAGTGTAACAGCAGAGCATGTTTTACTTGCAACAAATGGGTATAAACTTGGTCTGGAGCGTTTTATTGAAAAAAATATTGTTTCTATTCGCTCTTATATTGGAGCAACGGACCCATTACCAAAGCATAGTTCAATTCTTATAGGGGGGGAATCGGTTGATGATTCCCGTTTTATGGTTCGCTATTTTCGCAAAAGCATTGATAATCGTCTCTTATTTGGTGGTGTAGAAAGTTATGATAATAAGCATCCTCTAAATTTAGATGAACGTATAAAACGGCAAATTGTTGAAATTTATCCTCAATTACATTCTATCAATTTAAGCCATCGGTGGGGAGCAACGGTTGCCATCACAGTTGAACGCATGCCCTATGTTCGCCAAATTTTTTCAAGGATGACTTATTGTGGTGGTTATTCAGGGCATGGCGTTATGCTGGCTCCTTTCGTGGGAAAATTATACGCAGAATGGTTAACTGGAAAATATGAACGTTTTTCCTATTTCCAAGACTTAAAGATTTCATCTTTTCCGGGAGGAAGAGTTTTGCGTTATCCGCTTATATTTTTAGCAATGCGTTGGTTTTCTTTATTGGATCGCCTTTAATGGAAACATTGCTTGAAATGAAGAAAATTAATGGCTTATTTAGTATCTGTCTGCTTTAATGATGAAAGCTTTTATAAGTGATATGGGATTTCATAATCGAATAGAAAATAAACAAGTTCATGGTGCGTAAAATTATTCCAGTTTCTTCCTTTGATTGTATTGTTTTTGGTGGCAATGGTGATCTGGCGTTGCGCAAGCTTTTGCCGGCTTTGTATCATTGTCAGTGTGCTGGGCAATTCAGTGAGCCAACACGTATTATTGGGGTTTCGCGCACTTCCTTAAGTCGTGAAGAATATCAAAATTTTGTCCGCATTTCTTTAGAAAAACATATCCATCCAAAAGATCTCAATTCAACAGAACTCAATCGTTTTCTTGCACGTTTAAGCTATGTTTCTGTTGATGTTTCCTCAAATCGAGGGTGGGAGGATTTAGCCCTCCTTCTGTCACAAGATTCAGCGGATATTCGAGCTTTTTATTTGGCTGTTGGTTCGTTACTTTTTGCTGATATTGCGATGAAGTTGGAAAAAAATGATTTGGTGACAGCACAAACACGGATTATCATTGAAAAGCCAATTGGTTGTGATGTAAAAACAGCTGTTTCACTTAATGATGTATTTGCAAGCGCCTTTAATGAAGAGCAGATCTTTCGTATTGATCATTATCTTGGGAAGGAAACTGTTCAAAATTTAATGGCATTGCGGTTTGTTAATACACTTTATGAACCGCTATGGAACTCCAATTATATTGATCATGTTCAAATAACCGTTGCTGAATCTTTGGGGTTAGAGGGGCGTACAGAATATTATGAAAGCACTGGTGCTCTACGCGATATGGTTCAAAACCATATGCTACAATTACTTTGTTTGGTTGCGATGGAAATACCATTTACTAACAGTGCTAATGCTGTGCGCGATGAAAAACTTAAAGTTTTACATTCTTTAACACCGCTTGATGTCCATAATGTAGGGCAGCATACTGTACGTGGGCAGTATCTTTCTGGTCTATCAAATGGTATATCGGTAGAGTCCTATTTTGATGATCTGGGAAGAGTGAGTAAGAGTGAAACCTTTGTAGCACTTAAGGTTAAGATTGATAACTGGCGTTGGGCTAATACGCCTTTTTATTTACGAACAGGTAAGCGTATGTTCACGCGAATGTCTGAAATTGTTGTTGTTTTTAAACCTATTCCTCATAATATTTTTAATGTGGATTTAGATGAAATTTTTTCTAATCGGCTTGTAATTCGTCTCCAACCTGATGAAGGTGTAAAACAATGGTTGATGATTAAGGATCCAAGTTATGGCGGTATGCGGTTTCGTCACATTCCATTAGACATGAGTTTTGCTTCCGCATTTTCTGAACGTAATCCTGATGCTTATGAACGTTTATTAATGGATGTTATTCGTGGAGATCAAACACTGTTTATGCGTCGTGATGAAGTTGAGGCTGCTTGGCGTTGGATTGATCCAATCATTGAGGGATGGGAAGCAATAAAACAGCCTGTTCACAGTTATAACGCTGGTTCGTGGGGTCCATCTGCTTCGATGAGCCTCATGGAACGTGATGGGCGTATATGGAACAATTTAGTTTAGAGCAATAAGTATGTATAGAATGAATATTGATCGTTTAGATTTTGAAACCCCTCAGACTTTAGCCTTGGCATTGGCAGATCGAGTAGCCGCAGAGCTTAGTGTATCTGTTCTTGAGCGCAAGAGAGCAGTTTTAGCGGTGTCTGGTGGTAAAACACCAGAATTGTTTTTTCATTATTTGTCAAAAGCAGATATTGATTGGCAAAAGATCATTATCACTTTGGTCGATGAACGTTTTGTCCCTACACACGATGAACGTTCAAATGAACATATGGTACGGTGTCATTTGTTACAAAATTTTGCCGAAAAAGCACGTTTTGTAGGGCTTTATCATAAAGCAATTACTGCTGAACTTGCTGCTTTTTCAGCGGCGAGTCGTGTTAATACTTTGCCTAAACCCTTTGATGTTGTTGTTTTAGGAATGGGGGAGGATGGACATACGGCTTCTTTTTTTCCTGATGCTGATCGTTTAAAGCAAGCGCTTGATTTACGAACACAAGCACTTGTTTTACCCCTTCATGCTAAGAGTGCTGTTGAGCCAAGACTCTCACTAACTTTGCCAGTTATTATGCAATCTCGTTGTATTATTCTCCATTTCGAAGGTTTTCAGAAACGCGATTGTTTTGAAGAAGCTTGTCAAGACGAGTCTGAAATAGAAATGCCTATTCGGGCAATTTTGCGTAATTCCCCTCATCTCGTTCAGGTTTATTGGTCGCCTGCAGAAAATGAAATAAGTGAATCAAAGTATGCGACACAAGGTGAATAAAACGTAATCTCTCTCAATGAATGAGGGGAAGAAACAATGAAAGGGGGAGAGAAATATGGCACTTTCCAAGACAATTGCCACAGTTACACGAAGGATTTATGAACGTTCTCGATCAACACGAGAAATTTACTTAGATCGTATTGCAAAAGCACAAGTTCATCGCCCCAAACGGAGTTTTTTAGGATGTGCCAATCAGGCTCATGGCTTTGCTGCTTGTGGTGCAATAGATAAAGAGCGTTTGAAGGGAAATATCGTTGGGAATATTGGCATTATCACGGCATATAACGATATACTTTCAGCGCATCAACCTTTTGAAAAGTTTCCTCACTTAATTAAAGAGTCGGCCCGTATGGTTGGTGGTGTTGCACAGGTTGCAGGTGGTGTTCCCGCGATGTGCGATGGTGTTACACAGGGAAATGCGGGGATGGAGCTTTCCCTTTTTTCGCGTGAAGTAATTGCAATGGCGACGGCTATAAGCTTATCACACGATGTCTTTGATGCAGCATTGTATCTTGGGGTGTGTGATAAAATTGTACCAGGTTTATTGATTGGTGCACTAACATTTGGTCATTTACCAGGAATTTTTATAGCAGCTGGTCCCATGACAAGTGGTCAAGGTAATGATGAAAAAGCGAAGATACGTCAACTTTACGCGGAAAATAAAATAGATCGCCAAACACTTTTAGCATCAGAAGCACGTTCTTATCATGGGCCAGGAACATGTACATTTTATGGAACAGCTAACTCTAATCAGGTGATACTGGAGATGATGGGGCTTCATATGCCGGGAGCTTCTTTTATTAATGCGAATACACCGTTGCGTGATGCTTTAACAAAAGAAGCTACGAAACGTGTACTTGAAATGACAGATCTTGGTGATCATTATAGTCCACTTGGTATGATCATTGATGAGCGTTCTTTTGTGAATGCCATTGTAGGATTAAATGCAACAGGAGGTTCTACCAATCATACGATTCATTTGATTGCTATGGCTGCTGTTTGCGGTATTAAATTGACATGGCATGATATTGCAGAAATTTCATCCGTTGTGCCTCTTTTAGCGCGCATTTATCCTAACGGTTTAGCAGATATCAATCATTTTTATGCTGCGGGGGGAATGGGATTTATTATTCGCGAGCTTATCGAGGCAGGTTTGGTACATGAAGATGTCTCTACGGTTTTTGGTAAAGATCTCAATGCTTATGCAATTGAAGCAAAGCTTTCTGCTGATGGTCATGTGGTACGTGAAGTGGCTCTTAAGGAAAGTGGTGATCATAAGGTGTTAGCGGGGTGGAGAAAGCCATTTCAGCTTGATGGTGGTCTTCGTGTTTTATCAGGAGATTTGGGAACAGCTATTATAAAAGTTTCCTCTGTTAAACCAGAGTATTGGCAGATTAAAGCACCAGTCTTTGTTTTTAATGATCAAGAGGAACTACAAAAATCTTTTAAATCTGGAGTGTTGCATAATAAAGACTTTATCGCTGTCATTCGCTATCAAGGACCAAAAGCCAATGGTATGCCAGAGCTTCATAAATTAACGACCATTTTAGGCGTTTTACAAGATCGCGGTCAAAAGGTAGCATTGATAACCGATGGGCGTATGTCAGGAGCGTCAGGAAAAATTCCTGCTGCTCTCCATGTGACACCAGAAGCAGTGGATAATGGCCCCATTGCACGTTTGCAGGATGGTGATATTGTTTTTCTTGATGCTCATGAGGGTAAATTAACTCTTTTGGAGGATTTAGCAAAATTTAACGCGCGAAAAATCATACCTCCGGATCTTTCAAAAAACGAACATGGTGTTGGACGCGAACTTTTTCATGTTTTTCGTCAATCCGTTAATCGTGCAGATCAAGGGGCATCTGTTTTTATGACATGAAAAATGCAAAAATAAATAAGCTGAACCATATACAATGAAACCATATACAAGGAATTGTTACAATTTTTAGAATTTTGGTATAGGCAGATTGTGTGATCGCGCGGCCGCTTTGAGTGTATTAACCATAAGCATGGCAATTGTCATTGGTCCAACGCCTCCTGGAACAGGGGTGATCGCAGCAGCTTTTTCTTTTACGTTTTCAAAATCGACATCACCAACAAGACGTGTTTTCCCTATACCTTTTTCTGGTGCAGCAACGCGGTTAATACCGACATCAATAACAATTGCACCATCTTTTATCCAGTCTTTTTTAATCATTTGTGGGCGGCCTACAGCTGCTACTAGAATATCAGCGCTTCGACACACATCATCAAGGTCACGGGTACGACTATGGGCAATTGTCACAGTGGCATTGGCTGCTGTTAAAAGGGCAGCCATAGGTTTTCCAACAATATTAGAGCGTCCAACAACGACAGCATCAAGTCCAGATAAATCTTGCCCACAGTGTTGTTCAATCATCATCATGGCTCCAGCTGGAGTGCAGGGAATCATCGCATCTTCAAGTGCGTTTGCTGCGAGTTTTCCTACATTAATATAATGAAAACCATCAACATCTTTTTGGAAAGCAACGGCTTGTGTTATGCGATTTGTATTCATATGAGCAGGGAGAGGCAGCTGTACCAAAATACCATGAATTTTGGGATCAGAATTTAATGTTGCAATAAGTTGAAGGAGTTCTTTTTCTTGCGTTTCTTTGGAAACGACATGTTTGATTGAAAGAAACCCACATTCTTCGGCTTTTTTATTTTTTGAGGTGACATATACTTGACTTGCAGGATCATCTCCAACGATAATAACAGCGATACTAGGTTGTATATTATAGTGATGGCGGAGCTTTGCTGTTTCGGCCTTAACTTTCACAATAATCTCTTCAGCAAGTTTTTTTCCGTCGATAATATTATTCATTCAGAGATCCTTTCGGTAAGGCTGTTTGTTTTTTTTGTAAAGCATTTTCTAATAATACGATAGAGTTTTATAGCAATATTCATATGAGAACAGTAAGAATGGTTTTATAATGTTGTGGATTTATAGTTTTGAAGACTTTTAAATAATTGCTTTATAAAGAAGCAGCAACATTGCTGTTTGAATAAATTTTGGATAAAGAACAAAAATAATGAAGATACAAAGTGGGTATAGTGAATTATAGGATTATAAAAACTTTTTATGATCATTTAAGTTTGTTTTTAATCTGTTATAGGGGGATAAGTATAGAGGGATAATGTGCGCATCAGAATAATAAAATTTTTGAGCGGAGTTTTTATTACAATTATCTTTTTATTTGGAGTGGGGATTCTCGTTTTACCTTATCTTATTTCTACAGATGCGATTCGTATTCGTTTAGCGCAGGATTTAAGTGCATGGACGGGTTACAATGTGCAATTGCGTGATCCACCGCGGTTACATCTTTTTCCTTATCCTAAAGCATTTCTTTCTGGCGTTACTTTAACATCAAAAATGGATGATGTTGCGCCATTAATGGAAGCTGAATCAATAGAAGTTGATCTTTCTGTCGTCGATCTTCTTTGGGGACATATTTCTTTTTCAGAGACGCGGATTATGCGTCCTCAATTTGTTATGGAAAAGCCTGTTAAAACAATAGCAGATTTTTTTGATCGGTTTTCTCGCTCACAAGGTGCATTAGGGGTGGCAATACGTAATACGCGTGAAATATTAAAACATAATCCTGAGCATCCAGAGATAGAGCACCTTTTAAAACAACCTTTTGGACGGATTATCATTAAAAATGGTGTTCTTGTGTATCACGATAGTTTTTCAGGAGTAGCAGAAAAAATAACAGGATTAAATGCAACTTTAGATTGGCCGGAATCAACTCAGGAAGTACGGTTACGTGCAGATGCGCGTTGGCGCGGAGAATTTACAAAATTATCACTTGATGCTTCTCAAGCATTGCTGCTTCTTGCAGGAGGCAAAAGTCATATTAGGGCAAGTCTCAATTCTGTACGTGGGGGAATAACTTTTACAGGAAAGGCTCGATTATCTGAATATTATATTTTTGACGGAAAAGTGTCGATGCGTTCTCCTGGATGGAATCAGACATTGTCTTGGGTTGGTGGAAATCAGTTTTGGGGACATAAATTAAAAATACCCATTGTATGGGAATCTCATTTTTTAGCGCAACCAATGCATATCCAAATGAACAATGTTACATTTACGATGGGGAAAGCCAATGCGCGAGGAGCTTTAAAACTCGATTTTCAAGATTATGTACCAAATGTCATGGGCTCTTTAGCTTTTGATAACCTAGACCTTAGCCTCTTGGGTTCAATATTTTTTTCAGGAAAAAAGAAAAATGCCTGCTTTGATATGAGAACTTTTGATCGTATTGGCGTGGATATACGACTTTCTGCGCCACAAGCTAAAATAGGAAATATTTCACTCACAAATTTAGCTGCTGCAATACAAATAAGAGATGGGCATGGTATTTTTGATCTTGGACATGCGAATATTTGGGGTGGGGCCATTCAAAGTAATATTGAAGTTACCTCAGCTGGACAGAGAGTGCGTATTGGAGGAAATATTTCAGGCGCTTCTATTAATATGCAGGAGACTTTAGAAACCTTGGGATTTATTCCATTTATACAAAGCAAAACGAATTTTACTGCAACGGTACGAACACTTGCTGATTCTTGGCGAGAAATTTTTACGAAAATGCAGGGTGAGTTAACACTGAAGATGTCTTCTGGTCGGCTATTAGGGTATGATCTGAATGAATTACAAACAAGACTTTCAAATAAACAACAATTTCTTTTAATGAATAATGATACTTTTTCAACAACATTTGATCACTGGGATATTCAGACAAGCTTTTCAGAAGGTATGATGAAGGTAACAGAGTCATTAATGCGTACAGCAGACTTGAGCTTATCCATTCAAGGAACCATTGCAACTGCTATTGCGCAAGGGAAGGAAAATGAACTGATATTACAGGCACAACTACGCAAAAACTATAGATCAGAAACTTTATGTAAAGACGTCCAATGTCTTGCTAATAGCCTTGCATGGCCTTTTACATTTTCTCTAAGCTCTAAAGGACAAAATCATGGTGATCTTTGGGTTACAAAAGATATTGACGCAGATTGAGTATCGTTTTTCATCTGTATAATATTCTATCCTATAATGGTAATTCGTCTTTTTGCAACTTAAAATTGTCTTTTAAATTTAAATCAGAGCTCCCATTATCGGAAGATTCTCTCATTTTAAATCCGTTCGTCGTGAAGCAGTAAAAACCATCCTCACCGTCATAATAAGTGAGGTTGGTATAGATAAATGACTGAAGAGAGGAATAAAAACCCTTCTTATGGAATCTTTCAAATACAAGAGATTCATAATATTGGTGCTAATCTTATAAAAGTTGCTAAAAAACATTAAAATTTTAAGGAGGATGTTGGCCAGTGCTTATTGAGTCGCAGAAGAAATACCATAGCCATCTTTGGTAATTGTATGCTTCCCGTCGGCTCCAACAGAACCAATTCCCACTGTAATCAAAATAAAGGCTAAGAGGGTTGTAATCGTAATAATTGTAGCTTTTTTAGCAGACATATTTTTCCTCCACGGATGCATCAATGACTGAATGCAAAGATGAATGGTGCATTATTTAAACTTTTATGAAAGCAGAATCACTTAAGGATCTATAAGTTCCTATTATTATCTCATAAAGCTAAAAAAACTCTATAATTCTTTAATATATTATAGTTCTATAGATATAATTTTTTCTTTTTGCTATATATTTTTCTTCATTTTTTCGATGACGATAGTGAGCATTGGCAAAATTTTTATGCGCATAAATTATAAACTTAAAAGATTATTTATCCGACAGATATTGGCTTTGAATGAAGAAATAAAGATAGAGGGGGCACAAGCTTCTTATCTTATGCATGTTTTGCGTATGAAAGAAGGAGCAGAAATTTTACTTTTTAATGGACAGGATGGTGAGTGGCTTGCTAAACTTATCACTGTTAAAAAAAAATTTGTTGTGGTTCAGCTTATCCATCAAGAAAGATTACAAACGACGCATTCCAATCTTATTTATTGCTTTGCTCCACTCAAAAATGCGCGGTTGGATTATATGGTGCAGAAAGCTGTTGAAATGGGGGTATCGATTTTGCAGCCTGTTATAACGCATCATACGCAGGTTACGCGTATCAATATGGCGCGTATGGAAGCCAATGTTATTGAAGCTTCTGAACAGTGTGGAATTTTATCTCTTCCTGAATGCGTATCGGCTCTATCATTAGCAGAACTTTTAGCACAGTGGGATGAGACACAGCCTTTATTCTTTTGTGATGAAGAGCATAAATCGCATAATCCATTACCTTCTTTTAAAAAGCGTGGCGTTACAACACCTGGTATTCTTATTGGACCGGAAGGTGGCTTTAGTGAAGAAGAGCGGAGCTTTTTAAAAAAACATCCTTTTGTGGTTCCAATATCACTAGGTCCGCGTATTTTACGCGCTGACACTGCCGCTGTTGCTGCTTTGGCTCTTCTTAATGCTACCGTGGGGGATTGGGCAATGGATTGAGAAATCTGTAAAATCATTCTAAACAATTTATTTAAGATGATGATACCAATTATAGGATACGGTAAGTTATGGCGCTTGATATAACTGATGAAAGTGAAATTTATGACTTAGATTCTTTGGTTAGCTATTTCCAAGGGGGGTATAAAGCAGAAGATGATTGGCGCATTGGTACAGAACATGAAAAATTTCCGTTTTATAGAGATGGTTTTCACCCTGTTCCTTATGAAGGAGAGAGGGGAATTCGAGCGCTTTTAGAGAGGATGCAAAGCGCTTTAGGATGGAAACCTATTTTAGATGAAGAGAATATTATTGGGCTCGTAGGATCAGTAGATCAGGGAGCCATTTCTTTGGAACCTGGGGGACAATTTGAATTATCTGGTGCACCATTAAAATCAGTAAGCCATACATATCACGAGTTGATGGAGCATTTAACTCTTCTCAAAAAAATTGCAGAACCATTAGGTATAGGTTTTCTAGGTCTTGGAGCTAGTCCAAAGTGGACTTTAGCTGAAACGCCGCGAATGCCTAAATCACGTTATCAGATTATGACTGATTATATGCCTAAAGTGGGGTATAATGGTCTTAATATGATGTATCGCACATCAACAGTTCAGGTTAATCTTGATTTTTCATCCGAAAGTGATATGCGGCGAAAAATGCAAGTATCCATGAAGTTACAGTCCATTGCAACGGCATTATTTGCAAGTTCGCCCTTTACAGAAGGGCGCCCAAATGGCTTTTTATCGTGGCGTTCTGAAATTTGGCGTAATACTGATAATCAGAGGACAGGTGTTCTTCCCTTTATATTTTCTGAGCGTTTTGGTTTTGTTGATTATGTTGAATGGGCCCTTGATATTCCAATGTATTTTGTTGTGCGTGATGGTCGTTACTATGATTGTACACACATAACGTTTCGTCAGTTTATGAATGGAGCATTAAAAGGACAAGTTGCAAATTCAATTCCAAACATGGGAGATTGGATTAATCATTTATCAACGTTATTTCCTGAAGTCCGCTTAAAAAGATTTTTAGAAATGAGGGGAGCTGATTGCGGTTCTTGGAAGCGCATTTGTGCGTTGTCGGCTTTTTGGGTTGGGCTTCTTTATGATAGGGAAGCACTTAATGAGGCAGAGGCTTTGACAAAAGATTGGTGTTTTGAAGAAGTTTTAGAGTTGCGCCAACGCGTTCCTAAAGAAGGGTTAAGAACTCCTTTTCGTCAAACTATTCTTTTAGAGTTAGCACGTCAAGCTCTCGCTATTGCTCGCAAAGGCTTAAAAAATCGCAAACAGTATGATACGAATGGTTTTGATGAAACAAATTTTCTTAATCCTTTAGAAGAGGTTGTTGCAATGGGACAAACAGATGCTGAAAAATTTTTGTCCCATTACTATTCTATTTGGAATGAGTCTGTAGAACCTTTATTTTTAGAATGTGCCTATTAAATTTGAAGCAAATATACTTCCTATTTTTTAAAAAATGCATATCACCGTGGTAGTTTATTCACTCATTTGCTCTAGAGAGCATATCCTACCTTGCTTTTAACATTTCTCATAACGGAAAGGATACAATACAAAAATTTCTTGGGGAGTGTGATTTTTATACCCAATAATATCACGATATTTCCGTAATCATAATGTTGTCCCTTTGTACAAAAGATAGTTCATAAGAGATAAAGCTTATTATCAAACATTTTTTATTCACTTGGCTAAGCCTACTTATGAATAGGTCTGAAAATAATATTTTTCACTTTAAAAAGGGATAAAAAAAATATAATTTGCGGTTAATAGTCAATTATTATAATTCAATATACGATGCTTATATGAAAGAGCATTTTATTATACAAAAATTATGATATCAATCTTTCAGTGTGCTAAAAAGACAGTAGAAAAAATACCGATAGATCTATGTATGTATAACTCAAGTTTATTTTTATAGAAAAAAGAAATATATTATGTAAATAGATAGAAATAAAGATGATAATATATAGAATGAATGTGTTAATTACATCATTAAATATTAATAAATAAAAATATTATCTTCATAGAGTTATATGAAATTATAAGCTATTCATAGATAAGAAATAACTATTTGTATGCAAAGGGGTATTATATTAATATACTATTATTCTTGATAAAGATGCACGAGATAAAGAGATTGAATTTGCAACGAATGAGTGTTTGAATACGCACAAAAATTCAAAAAAGCACAAAATTTCTATAGCAGAATAATCTTTATCAGTATGAGCGCAACTTATTATAGGCGATTAATTATCCCCATACATTGTAAATTTACTGTAAGACTGCTTTTAATGCTTTAAACTGTACTATTTATAAAATTTATAATATTTGTAGGCTTAAAGCCTCTCATTTTAATCATATACCCTTAGTCTTTTCCATTGTTTTCATTATCTAGAAATTTGTAATCGTCTTTGTTATGCTCTCACTAGGATAAGCAGCTTTAAAATGTGCTCGTCCCTCATCCGTAATGGCATCACGCTTCTGTAAACCAGATGTTTTTCTTTCCTTTATTGAATTTGCAAATAAATGGGATTGTTTTTCATCATGAACAGTTACAGAGATTCAACGTTTTTATAAAGATACAGTGGAAAGCATTGACCTGTATCTATTGCATCTAGATTAGGCAAATTCTTAGCTATCAATACAGAAAAAACGCTTCGTGCTCCTATGCCTGTAATTTGTATCATCCTATTTTCAACTTTTTGTCCTATCAGGACTATACGAGGCATTTGGTAAATTCCATCGTTGAGATTCCGATTATAATAAAACCACTGTTGCGTAAAAGGATGATATGAACTCTGAGTGAGGCATGCCTCTTCAAATTCAAAACCTTTCTTCTTATTAGTTCTTGCGTAACATTATAACTCCAACTTATCTTTTTTATATCTAAAGTGACAAAATTATCTACAGCACGTGCACGTGTTGTTCGATCAGCATATGAATAGGTATCGTTAAAACGTTTTACTGCGCTATTATAAAAAGCAATCATATTATTTATATTGCTGCTCAAGCTCCGCTCTCCAATGTTGCGACAGCTCTTGCACTAAGATGTTTCATCAGAGGTATTTCTACTCCTTTCTTATACATTTTTACCCATACGGCCAGCCCTGCTTATGACGTGCAAGCAAATGATTTTGATTGATTCAAGATAAACAGGTTTGAAATGAGAGAATCTTACGTTATTCGGGACTCTCATTTAATATGCAAAACAGTAAATTATCATTATAAATCAACATCTTGTCTTTCAAATCCTTTTTATGACTATAAAAAGAGTTTTGAAAAATAAAAAAGCTTTCATTGAGAGCAAAGAAAGAATGTATAAAAAGTATTTTCAATAAAATAATTATATTTGAAGTGCTGATCAAAGCTATTGAGAGTGCAGTCCATAAAATGAGCAGAAGTAGCTTGTTGGTGTATTTTCTAGAAAAATCATGAATGTTCGATTGTTAATTCATCCTTGCTTGGAAAGCTCGCTTCAGTTCAAATAGAAAAAGAGAGAGGTAAAGAGATTTATAGGATAAGATATGCTGGAATTATTCAGTATTAAGATGCAATGAATGTTGCTTATATTTCTCTTTTTTAACTATTTTATGAGAGTGAAAATTTAAATAATAAGAAAATAATTTTATTTATTTTCTTTAAACATTTATTAGTAGATAAAAAATTCTCTTTTAATCTATAAATTAAAAAAATAATGATTTTGTAAAAGCCTTGTAAGCTTTATAGGTTAATTTTAAATATCATGCATTGATTTTGAATTATGCAGATTATTTATGTCAACCATAATAATAGTGAGCATAGACAATGACATTTAATTTTTTCGTCAATTTATTTCTATTTGTTATTTTTTTATTGTTGGTTTCTCAAAGTAAGAAAATGCAATGGAGTCTTTCACTACGTGTTATGCTATGGCTTATCCTTGGCTTGATTTTTGGAAGTGTTTTGCAGTTTATTTATGGAGAGGGTGAAAGTACTTTATTGAAATCCGTTGAATGGTTTAACATTGTCGGTGAGGGCTATATTTTATTGTTGCAAATGATTGTTATGCCACTGGTTTTTATCTCTATCGTTTCAGCAGTTGCTCATTTACATTCTGTTTATGCTGTTGGAAAGATGAGTATAATAACAATTTCAATATTGCTTTTTACAACAGCTCTTTCAGCATTGGTTGGTGTGCTTGTGGTTAATTTTTTTGGATTAACAACCGATGGTTTGGTGCATGAAGGGCAAAATGTTTCTGCTCTTCTTGAAGGTCATATTTCTAAACTTGGAGATATGAATATACCAAAGATGATTTTGTCTATGATTCCTAAAAATCCATTTGCTGAGTTGAGTGGAGCTAAACGTACGTCAATTATTAGTGTTGTGATTTTTGCGTCATTTTTAGGTGCATCGGTTCTTCTTTTAAAGAAAGATGAGCCAGAAAAAGGAGAAAAAGCGCTTTTATTTATTCAAGTGGCACAAGCTTGGATTATGCGGTTAGTCCGTATTGTGATTGCTTTGACGCCTTATGGTATTTTTGCACTTATGACGAAAGTAGGAGCAATATCGCGTATTACAGATATTTTAAATTTACTGGTTTTTATCATTGCCTCTTATGTCGGTATTATTTTAATTTTTGGAATTCATGGTGTATTGCTTGGTATTTCTGGGATTAATCCCTTTCGTTTTTTCAAAAAGGTTTTACCGGTTTTAACATTTGCTTTTAGCAGTCGTTCAAGTGCTGCAAGTATTCCTTTGAATATTGAAGCGCAAACACAGTGGATAGGTGTACCACAATCCATTGCGAGTTTTGCAGCTTCTTTTGGGGCAACAATTGGACAAAATGGTTGTGCTGGTCTTTATCCAGCGATGCTTGCGACCATGATTGCACCCTCTATGGGGATTAATCCTCTTGATCCTACTTGGATTGCTACGCTTATTGGTGTTGTAACGTTGAGTTCTATTGGTGTTGCTGGTGTGGGGGGAGGTGCTATTTTCGCTGCATTGATTGTGTTACCAATTATGGGGCTTCCTGTTACTTTGGTTGCTGTACTTATCTCTATTGAACCGCTAATTGATATGGGACGTACTGCTCTAAACGTGAGCGATTCAATGATAGCTGGAACGGTCACCAGTCAAATATTACGGACAACAGATAAAAGTATTTTTAAAAAATAATTTTAGATTATATTTTTTGGGGCTGTAAAACATCTGTAAGAGATATTTGCGCTGAACCAGGCTGGAGCGGTTTTTGTTGATTGGGATGAGGAGCCCAACCAGAGAGCCAGATGAAAGAAAAATGTGCACGAATACGTCCATCAGGATCACTAAATCGTTGTGCATAGATTTCAGCTGCGCGGAGAAAAAAACGTTTGGATACAGGGCGTCGTGAACGATTTATGAGTGCATTTTGCATTCCCATAGCTTTAAGATCGTGCATAAGGTCAAACATTGTATTATAACGTATTGTGATATCTTCAACGTCTGCTACAGGAAGGGCAAAGCCAATACGCTGTAAAAGAGCGCCTGCATCACGAATGTCGGCAAAAGGGTAGACCCTAGGGCTTGCTCCATCATAAATTTCACTTTCAGCTTGCAGCAGGCTTTCGCGCAATTCTCTTAATGTACCAGCTCCTGCCATAACAGCAAGAAATAAGCCATCTGGTTTAAGGGTATTTTTTATCTGGCTTAGAACACCAGGGGTATCATTGGTCAATTGTAATGAAAGAAGTGAAACAATAAGGTCACAGTAACTTTGAGGTAAATCAAGAAATTCTCGATGACGTAAATGAAATTTTTTATCATGGCTTTGATAAAGCGGATCGGTCTCAATGCGTTCTATGGAACAAACTTTTCCAGATTTCATTAAAGCTTGCGCAGCAAGGTCTGTATGGCTGTGTAAATCGAGAGCTAATGTAAAGAGGCGATCAACAGTGCTAAGGCGTTTATAGAGATCTTCTGCCATGTGAGAGAGTAAAAAGTCACATCCTTTTTTTGCTTTTTGAAAGGCACGTTTTCGGAATTGTTCAATGCGGTTATGATCAAAAATTAAAGGATGCGACATATTGTAGAACACTTTCGATCTATGAAAGAATATATTTTGAAAAGGTTCATTATTTGTGCAAGCTCTGTCAAGTTTATAATATGAAAGAAATAAATTTATAGAAGGTAAGAGTTTTTAAAGGAATTAAAATTATAAATTGAGGAAATACAAAGGAACTTTTGTTCTGAGGGAAACTTGTAAAAGCCTAAATTTATAATGTTGTATTTTCGAGAAGCGGCGTTAAATAGCGGAGATATACTAAGTAAGTTCGTTGAACGCTTGAAAACGATGCTTTATCCACCAATTTGTCCTGGATGTAAGCAAAATGTTTCTACTTATGGTACGATTTGCTCCGAATGTTGGAAAGAACTTCAATTTATCACGAAACCTTATTGTCCTGTTATGGGGACTCCTTTTGTTTGTGATATGGGGGAAGGTTTTCTTAGTGGTGAAGCACTCCGTAATACTCATCCTTTTTCACGTGTTCGCTCAGTCATTGTTCATAAAGGGCTTGCACGAACTTTAGTAACGCGCTTAAAATATGGTGATCATATAGAATTGGCATCATTTATGGCCAATTGGATGATGTTTGCTGGACGCGAGGTTATTGATGATTGTGATGTTATTATTCCCATTCCATTGCATTTTCGTCGTTTTTGGGAGAGGCGTTATAATCAATCTGCTGAGCTTGCACGTTATATTGCAGCATCACAAAAAAAGCTTTTAAAACCGAGTTGGCTTGTTCGTTGTCGGCATACCCGTCCGCAGGTTAGTCTTTCTTCGAGAGAGAGAAAACTTAACGTAAAAAATGCTTTTAAGGTTTCGCATAAAGTTAAAAAATATCTCAAAGGATGTTCTGTTTTGCTGATTGATGATGTATTTACAACGGGTGCAACAGTTACAGCAGCTGCTGCTGCATTAAAAGATGCAGGTGCACGACAGGTTGATGTGCTAACATTTTCGCGTGTTCTCAAAGAAGATTCTATTTTTCCCTCTTCTTAAGAGGAATTTAAAATGAATATTATTAAAAAATATTGGAGGATAATACTATGAAAGAGATAATAATTTATACACGCCCTGGTTGTCCTTATTGTACAAAAGCACGTGATTTGCTTCATAAAAAAGGCGTAAAGTATACAGATATTGATGCTTCCACATCCCTTCGCCAAGAAATGGTACAGCGTGCAAATGGACGTAATACATTTCCACAAATTTTCATAGGTGATTATCACGTTGGCGGTTGTGATGATCTTTATGCTTTAGAGGCTGAGGGAAAGCTGAATTCTCTATTACAAGGCATATAATATTTGTAAATTACATATTCTTAAGACCGTTTTGCAAGAAGGAGATAGTTAACGCCCATGTCTTTTGAGCGATTCCAGCTGTCGTTTAATGGGTTATAAGTAATACCTATCTCATCAATGACAGTCAGAGCGTTTTTTGATAAGAAATTTTTAAGTTCTAGAGGTTTTAGGAATTTTTTATAATCATGGGTTCCTTTAGGAAGCCAACGTAGAATATATTCAGCGCCTACAATAGCAAGCCCCCATGCTTTCCATGTGCGGTTGAGTGTTGAGACAAACATCAACCCTTGTGGTTTCAACATTTTTGCTGTAGCTGCTATGAAGAGATTAACGTCAGCGACATGTTCAACAACTTCCATATTAAGGATGATATCAAATTTTTCTCCTTCATTGGCAAGTACTTCTGCTGTCGTCGTGCGGTAATCAATGGAAAGGTCATTTTGAGCTGCATGGGTTTTTGCGACTTCAATATTTGTTTGTGCAGCATCAACGCCTACAACCATAGCACCAAGACGTGCCATTGGTTCACATAACAAGCCTCCTCCACAGCCAATATCAAGAATTTTCAAATTGTCAAAGGGCGTAAGTGAAGAAGGGTCACGATTAAACTCTAAACAGATTTTTTCTCTGATGTAAGCAAGGCGTGTTGGGTTAAATTGGTGAAGAGGTCGAAATTTTCCTTGTGGATTCCACCATTCTGTAGCAATACGTGAAAAATGATCAATTTCACTTTGATCAATAGTTGTTTGTGTTTCATCGATCATGTTGCCTTCCTTTTATTTTTAATGATCAGGTCAAGTAGATTTTATACAAAGTCAAGAGAAATTAATATAATCATAATGAAACTTGCACAAATGATAGATATTCGCTATGTCGAGAAAATGGTTAGTTGATACAGCATCTAATTCTCATTACTGTTTGAGATAAGAGATGTAAAGGTAAGAGTGTTATTAATGGCGCGCATTGTCATGAAATTTGGTGGAACATCTGTAGCAAACATTGAATGTATTCATAATGTTGCACGGCATGTCAAAAGAGAGGTTGATGCAGGCAATGAGGTAGCCGTTGTCGTATCTGCGATGGCTGGTAAAACAAATGAACTTGTTCAGTGGACAAGTGATGCTTCCTCTATGCATAGAGATGCTCGTGAATATGATGTTGTGGTTGCTTCTGGTGAACAGGTTACTTCAGGTTTGTTGGCTTTGACACTTCAAGAAATGGGGGTGAATGCACGTTCATGGCTTGGTTGGCAAATTCCTATTCATACAGACAATGCGCATGGCCGTGCACGTATTACTAATATTGATGGATCTTTTTTAATCGAGTGTTTTCAGGAAGGTCAGGTTGCCGTTATTGCTGGTTTTCAGGGGTTATCTCCGGATAACCGGATTTCTACCTTAGGGCGTGGGGGATCAGATACAAGTGCTGTTGCTATAGCCGCTGCTGTACAAGCTGATCGCTGTGATATTTATACAGATGTGGATGGTGTGTATACAACGGATCCACGTATAGAGCCGAAAGCGCGTCGTTTACCAAAAGTAGCTTTTGAAGAAATGCTAGAAATGGCTTCTCTTGGTGCAAAGGTTTTACAGGTTCGTTCTGTTGAATTGGCAATGGTTCATAAGGTTCGTACCTTTGTGCGTTCAAGTTTTGAGGATCCTGATGCGTTAGGCATGGAGGATCCAATGAGTTCTTCTGGAACACTTATTTGCGATGAGGATGAAATTGTGGAACAACAAAATGTTACTGGTATTGCTTTTGCTAAGGATGAAGCACAAATTTCCCTTCGGCGGCTTGCTGATCGTCCAGGGATCTCGGCAGCAATTTTTGGTCCCTTGGCTGAAGAACGCATTAATGTTGATATGATTGTGCAAAATATTTCTGAAGATGGCTCAAAAACTGATATGACTTTTACGGTACCATCATCAGATGTAGAAAAAGCCGTTACACTTCTTGAGAAGAATCGCAAAGAAATTGGATTTGATGTTCTCCAATTTGAAAGCGATCTCGCCAAGGTATCTGTGATTGGTATTGGAATGCGTAGTCATGCAGGTGTTGCCGCTACAGCATTTAAGGCTTTGGCTGAAAAGGGTATTAATATTCAAGCAATTACGACCTCAGAAATTAAAATTTCTATTTTGATTGATAGTGCTTACACTGAACTTGCGGTTAGAACATTACATGCTGTTTATGCACTTGATAAGGGATAAGTATTTTTTAGTTTCAACAGAGTTTCAATAACGTAAAGCTTTAATATATAATTAATAATTTTTGTTAAGGATAATTTATATTTTAAACTTAAATGGAATATTTAATACAGCAGAACTCTCTTATTTTAAACTTGTTCATGATGAATTTAAAATGGTCACTTATATATTACAAGAGAAAGATGTTTAGGTAAAAAACTCTGTTTAAGAAGGGATATAAAATATGCCGTCTATAAACGTTTTAGAACCTATAGAGTGGGATGGAGAAGACTTATACGATAAGCCTTAATAGAACTAAGGAACAATGCACTGCGTTTATTCAAAGAATGCATGTTACATGAGGGACAGCCTCGTGAATACAGATTTAATATTATAAATCTTAGAGAAATGGGCGCTCATTGGATTAGTGACGGAATTACCAAAAATAGAATTGATGATGTATTTTCTAGAGATGTTTAGTTTGTCATCAAATGATTGTTTATGACTTTATGTATATCTTGAAAATTTAATTTTTTCCATATTATGAGGCAATAAAAAAATATATCTTTATAGACAATATTTATGTTGCACTATAAGTTATAAAATTACCATATCTTATGCGTTTATAGCTTCTTCAGAAGTACTTTTCATAAAATCATGTAAATATAGATCAAAATTAATGATAATGTTACAGTGTGTTGCTTTTATGATTTTATTAATTAAATTTTTTTTCATGTCTATTTCTCTTTTTTGAATTATGATTAAGATTTTCAAAGTTTTTGATACCTCCATATGTTCTTTAGGTTAACTTTCTTCCCTTAACTACTCTATTATAAGTATTTTCTGTGTCATACTGCCAATCACACATGAAATACATTCTTTCGTTTTTGCAGTATATTGTGCTAGTTTCTTATCATGTTTACATATTTTGCAAATGGTGGTCTTTGTAAGCAAAACTCTTCTTGTGAGAAATATAGCCATATTATTTTACTCTTCTTGTATTTTATGTGGCGTTGTATAATTTGAAAGTCTCGAAAATATTGCTTTTTAAATTATCTATGAAGAGTATTTTATGGTATCAAGAAATATAGAGCGAGCTCTTTAAACAAAAAGAAAATAAATATCAAATAAGAGCGGAAAAAGGGGAGAACAACGATATATATGCTCTATTTTTCCACCAATCATATGTTTTAGAATAGTCTAAATGACTAGGATTTTCTTTTTTCCCGCGAGTTAATTACGTAAACTAGAGTGCTCCCTATGGAAGCATGCTTCAAGTTTAATTCTTTCATGGAGTGAGACAAGCGATGTGTCGATGATAAAAAACGGGAATATTTTTCCACTCCATTGTCAATCTAGTAGTAATGTTATGACGTTGTTATTCCAAAAAAATCTTTTGTTTTTTGTTACCTGTATCAATATCTAATATCAGCGTAGATGCATGTTTGACGATATATATTGAGACGGGTAAGGGGACTACGAGCAACTCCTGTTTTTGTATGCCAGATAGGAACAAGGATGTTGCGTATACCTGTTGGGGTAATTTCTGAAATGGAGATAAAACCTAATTGGGGGAGAATATGAAGCCATAAAAGTGAAAACCAACTTCCATTTTACAACTTCCTTTTAATTCTGCTTTACAACTTTCAAAGGGATTGACAGCAATATCTTTTAAATAATGGATATTACACATTGGTTCACGTTTTTGTTTATTGCGTTATTAAATCATATATGCCTTTCACGTAAAAAAACGCTATTATAGTGCCAATTTACGCGCTTGTTTTAAAGAAATATTTCTCCCCAAGCCCATTACGGCGTTTGTGGATGGTGTAACGTAAAATTTATTGGGGCCCCATCTCCTTCTTAGATCAAAGGTGTCAGTTGGTCGTCATCATTTAATTTTTAGTTTTCGTGTTGAACAGCTCTTGTATGGATATGATGAAGCATTCTTATTTCTTTCCTCAATAATCCATATTTCTCTTCGGCTTGTGACGTGTAAGCGAATAGTCTTGATTGATTCATCATGTACAGATTTGAAATGAAAAAATCATACGATATTTGAATTTCATTCAAGATTTATAATGATAAATTAAATATTTTTACCCAAAAATAATGTGCTTTTTAAGAAGATAAAATTAAAGTTGTTTAGAATACCGGCAATAAAATCAGTAACGAGGAGGGTGGTTTATTGGAAAAAAATAAACCATGGAATTACTTAACTGATTATTGAACTTTGCTTATTCTTATCTGTTTCGTATAATTAAACATAAGATATTGATTCATAATAATTAATTTTTTCTTTATAGTGAATAATAGTCTCGACGAAAGGCAGCTTTTATGAAACCACGAAGCCTTTTATATTGAAACAATTAAAATTATTTCTGTGCACAACATGAGTGGAGCTGGTGCATGAGTAAAAGAATATTGAAGAAAGGAATAAAATATCTCTTATAAGACTTCTTAAGAGTCAAAGGTGTTTCAACATTAGAAGCTCGTAAATAGTATGATGATGTTAGTTTTCTCCTTTATAAGTGTAAAGATGAGGCGAGACAACAGCTTTTACATTAAATATCGTCCGAACCCAACAAATGAGCGAAATCGCTTTTTAAAAGTTCTGCATAAAAATGTATTTTCAGTTAGTTTGTTAGGAACTATGAGAAATTCCTTTATTGCGCTTAATATAAATAAATCCATATCCCAGACCAATAAGAGCAGATAAACCAGAGCCACAGAGGACCCCAATTTTTGCTGCATCAAGCAGAATAATATCTTTAAAAGCGAGCATTGAAACAAAAATAGACATTGTAAAGCCAATTCCTGCTAAAAAACCAATGAGTAAAACGCCTGTCCAGGTCATATGAGGGGGTAGGCGGCATAGCCCTGATTTTACAGCTATATAACTGGCAGTGATAATACCAAGAGGCTTACCGATGAAAAGACCAATGACAACACCCAGAACAATCAAGAATGATTTGTCAGAAGAAAGATCAAAGTTTGCAAAACTTACTCCTGCATTTGCGAAGGCAAAAACTGGCATGATACCGTATGCAACCCATGGATGCAATGCTTTTTGAACACGTGTTACTGGGGCAATCATGGCCCGTTGTCCTTTGCGCATCTTTTTCAATGCTGTTGAAATATGATGCAGATCTGTTTTTGTATTTTTTTCTTGAAGAATTTGCATAGCGTTACTGAGCATGGTGAGTGGCGCTACAAGAGTACGGGTGGGAAGAACGGGAGTCATCATCCCTAAGATTACGCCAGCAAGCGATGGGTGAACGCCTGTTACCATTAAACCCCACCAAATGATTGCACCAGGTAAAATGTAAAGCCATGCTGATGCAAGCCCGATCCACTGAAAAAATAGTACCAAAGCAATACCTGCTCCTGCAATCATTAAACCGCTAGGATCAATGTTTGTTGAGTAGAAAAAAGCAATAATAAGAACAGCGATAATATCGTCAATAATCGCTAATGATAGAAGAATAATATGAAGATTAGAAGGAATTTTTTTTCCTAGAAGAGCAAGAATACCTAGAGCAAAGGCAATATCTGTTGCTGTTGGCACAGCCCAACCGCGGATATGTCCCTCGTTAAAATTGAAGATAAAGTAAATAATTGCAGGAACACAAACGCCCCCTATTGCAGCAACAATTGGTAAGATTGCTTGTTTAAAATCGGCAAGAGCACCTTCATGAATTTCGCGTCGAATTTCCATTCCTGCGACGAGAAAGAAAATAGTCATAAGGGCATCATTAACCCAGAAATGTAAATCCCATGAAAGAGTGAAATGACCCAAATTAAAGCCAAGAGGTGTATGCCAAAAAGATTCATAGAAAGCAGCATATTTAGAATTGGCAAAAATAAGTGCAGAAGCAGCAGCTAATAAAAGAACAACACCACTAAGAGCTTCAATATGGAGAAAACGCTCGATAGCAGAAAGCGCTTGATTAGTGACACGAGAAGCGCGATTAGGCAGGCGATTTGAAGATAAATCAGACATGAACAACTCCAAGCATCGACAATTTTAGATTCTATATTCTCTGTATAAATGACTTTGTATGATACCTTCTGTATCATACAAAAGAAAAAAGAGGAACAAAGTTCTTAATTTATAGGCAAGATCATCATGTTTAAAGCACAAAATGTTTAAGGTGATGTTTCATTTTTAATAGTGAGATGTACTTTGCTTAAAGCCTTAGATAGATCATTTTGTAGAGCAGATTCGAGATCAACTATTGCGAGACCTTTATTATCGTTTGCTTTAATTTTAACGATCAATGTTTGTGGATTTTTAGCAAATTCTCCTAAGGATTTTGAAATTTTTTCTGCTTCGTCATGATTTTTTAGCAGAATTTTTGGGGTCTGCGTCATCATTAGATAGAAATCGTCATAAAGTTCCTTTTTTAGATCATGTTGGCTGTCATTAAGATTTTGCGCAAGATAAGAAAAAAGCTTATCAATGAAACCTGCATCCGTATATTGTATATCAATTTCATTGATGCCAAGGTCTTGAGACGCAGCAATCATTATATTTTTCTGACCCGAAAAAAGCTTTTCATCAACATCAATAACCTTAGCCGATATGTTCCCAGATCCAACGTCTTTCATATTGAAAGACATTGTATCAAGAAAGAGCATACGTTTTTTTTCATCGTAAGAAATATCAATTTTTCCTGAAACATTAAAGCGCTCAAAGTTCAGATTTTTGAAGAACTCTAAGTCTTTTTCATTCATTTTTTTAGGTAAAACGGAAAGGTTGTTGAGAGAAAGAAAAAGCTTTTTAGGGATAGGTTGTTTCCACAAACTTGGTTTGAATTGGAATGATTCGAGCGTTGCTTTCAACTGCGGTATATCAACGGTGATATTATCAACTTTGGCATCCGCTGAGGTAATGGCGAGCAGTATGTTTAGAAGAAGACCATTTTGTGCTACTTTTTCAGCGATTTTATTATTCTCTTTTCTTGCATTAAGATAAGCTTTGATTAATTTTTCAGGAGTTTGCTCAAGCGGTTTCATCTTTAAACCAGATGTTTTAAATTGCCCAAGGAAGAAAGAGCTGTTTTTTTCTGCTTCTTCAAAAATATCGACATTTATATTATTCAAAGAAATGGGGCCAGTAACGGTTTTACCTTGATTGAGAGCATTGTTTTTTCCAAAAATGATAGAGTAGGCATAGTTGATGTCGATATCATGGGCTTTTATTGTATCACTTTTAGCCATAAGTTGCATCTGTTTGGCACCATTTGCTACGACCGTTTTAAGATCCATATTTTTGATACTAACTGAATGGATATGGTTATTTCTAAAATCAGAAAGCTGGAAATTCTTGATTTCAACCGTTTCTGTTCGGTTATTTTTATTTTCTATAGAAAGTTGTATATTGGGAGCAATAATTGAGGAAAGCTCAATACGCATCATTGATTGTAAAAGACGTGATGTTATCGTTCTATCTTTTTCTTTTAAGGATACATTCCGAAGAGAAATTTGGGGAATTTGCACATGAATATTATTATGCTTTAAATCAACATTATAAAATGTAAAAGTTCCGGGAATAAAGGAAAGAGGAGGACGGGCAGAAATGGCACCAATTTTAAGTGATGTACCAGCTGGAACAGGTATTGTCACATTCTTCAAATTAATTTTACCTAGAATGCTTACTTCAGATGTTTCGGCTTTTATGGAATGACGGGCTATTTCTTTTCTTACAAAACTGTCAAGATAGGGTTTTGCAATATAAAATCCACCAACAATTATAATTGCCAAGATAGCAACAAATCCAATAATGCAAGTGAGCCAATATCTGAGGTTACTTTGATACCCACTATTAAGATTGACCATTCTTTCTTCTTTCATTTTTATCACTCTTTGAATTGAGAGTGAAGATAAATTCTTTTAAGCAACGACAAAGGTTTAAATATAGCGTGTACCAGTTTCAACAATTATCTACTCTCTATATTAGAGTTATTCTCATCTTTTTTGCAATATAGCTTTATCAACTTTTATCAATTTTCTTTGGGTTCAGCACTTTATAGAAAAGCACGCATAATAAGGAGAGGCAAGTTTATGCGCATCATAATTTTTTATCACTTTAAAATTATCCTAAAATATTTCGATGTCTGCTTTTATCTTGCTGCTGTTTATAGGAATATTTAAAACATAAAAAATATGTTCTTGTTCATTATAATTTAATGGGGAGAGGTAAGTGTTATGACAGAAAATCAAATAATGGCTTTTTCGATCATTGGTCTCATGATGGTTGTTTTTATTTGGGATCGATTTCGTTATGATCTTGTTGCTATTTGTACGTTATTAATAGCTTGTGCTCTTGGTCTTGTCAGTCCGAAGGAAGCTTTTAGCGGTTTTAGTAATGATATCGTTATTATCGTGGGGAGTGTGTTTGTTGTCAGTACTGCTGTATCTCGCTCTGGTATAATGGAATTTATTATCCAACGGATATGGCCAGACGTGAAATCGGTGCGTCTTCAGTTAGCTTTTTTGGTTCTTTCTGTTGTCGTATTATCAATGTTTGTTAAAAACATTGGTGCTTTGGCGATTATGCTTCCGATAGCTTTTCAGTTTGCACGTCGTTCTCAGGTTTCTCCTTCTGTCTTTTTGATGCCCATGGCTTTTGGTTCTTTGTTGGGGGGGCTTATGACACAGATAGGAACATCTCCCAATGTTGTTATTTCAGCGATGCAAGAACGTTTAGCAGGAACACCTTTTACTATGTTTGATTTTACACCAGTTGGTGCGGTTATTGCGACGGCTGGTGTTTTATATTTGGTTCTTTTTTATTGGCTTTTGCCTGTGCGTGTGCGTTCAGGTGTATCGTTTGATGATGCCATTGATATTCGTAATTATGTTGCAGAAGTGCATATTCCAATAAATTCACCGATTGTGGGAAAAAATATTGTTGATTTGGTTAAGCCATCAAGTGGTGATGTTATGGTGATTCAAATCATCAGAAACAAAGTATCTATTTCACCATTACCAGATTTTGTTTTGTCTGAAAATGATATTATTTTGCTGGAAGGGTCGCATACAGGGTTAGATAGCGTGATGAACTCTGCTCGTTTAGAGTTTTCTAAGGGGCGAACTATTGCTGCAGGTGATAAGGACAGTGACATCGATATTATTGAAGCAGTCATCACCCATAATTCACCTCTTATTGGTATTAGTGCGAAAGAGTTTTCCCTATTTGATCACTATAATGTAAATTTGCTTGCGTTAAGTCGTCAACATGAAAGGGTGCGGGGAAGACTTGATGATATTATTTTCCATCTTGGCGATGTGATTGTTTTGCAAGGACAGGATGCAGTTATTCCAAATTTGTTAAGAGAATTGAAATGCCTGCCCCTAGCAAAACGAAATATTGTGTTTGGAAATTTACGACATGGTTTCATCTCTTTAGCTGTTTTATTTATAGCAATTATTTTTACAGCTTTTCATATTGTTCCCGTTGCGTTTTCTTTTTTTTCTGCTGCTGCTGCAATGGTTATCTTTCGCGTTTTGCCCGCGCGTGATCTGTATCAGGCATTAGATGGCCAAATATTAGTACTATTAGCGGCTCTTATTCCAGTGAGTGAAGCGTTAGAGAAAACAGGATGTACGGATCTCATTGGTCAATGGCTAAGCCAATTGGCAATATTTTTCCCACCATCTGGTGCCTTAGCACTTATGTTGGTGACAGCTATGTTGGTCACGCCATTTTTGAATAATGCAGCAACAGTGATGATGGTAGCACCAATTGCGTCAAGTTTTGCTCATTCCCTTCATTATAAGCCTGAAGCTTTTTTGATGGCTGTTGCAATTGGTGCGGGTTGTGAGTTTCTTACACCTATTGGACATCAAAGTAATATGCTCGTGATGGCGCCAGGAGGATATCGTTTTAGTGATTATCCACGTTTGGGTGCTCCATTGGCGGTGTTGATCGTTATTATTGCTGTTCCAATGCTTATGTGGGTTTGGCCCTTACAATAGGATATTTTAAAAAACTTTAAGGATCAATTATAAAAAGTTGTTAATCGCATGAAGATAAGCTGAAGGGATACACTTTGTATATAGAACTTTAACTGAAGATTTGGAATTATACCACACTTTAATCATGGCGCTTCGGTATTTTTGATACAGATAAAACTTTATCTATTTGGTTTTAGTAGACATTCGTGGAAATTTACTGTTTATTCAAGTTTTTTCAAGAATTGGTTTTTCTATTATAATTGTATAATCCAATACAACCAACGATTGCGGTTGAAGACTTCAAAAGATTATCCCTCTATATAATGGGGAGAAAGTTCGCTTGAGATGATAGGCAATCATGATAAATATTAAGGCAGTGAATTTTTCATAAGACTCAATATATGTAAAAGCTGTAATGTGAACAAACAGGGTGCTTACATCATTTTCGATTAAGACTGTTGCAAAAATCTGATTGAATTGGCTACATGTTGATTTAAAATAAATAAACGAGCAATTTAAAGATTTTTAGTTAATTAGGGCTACCATCTTTATCCATTTATGCGTAAAAGCATAGGTGAAGTAACTTTTTTCAAGGTATGATATATGTCGTATGATAGTTTTATTGCTGAAGTGAATGCAGAATTTCGTCAGGAAAAGGCGCTTGCTTTTTGGAGACGGTATGGTTTTTCAATTATTGGAGCAGCTATTCTTTTTATATTCATGATAGTTGCTTATCAAGTTTATCATCATACACAAATAAAGAAAGCTGGTTATATTGGTGATGCATTTGTAAAGAGTCTTGATCTTGCGGATACACGTGATTTTGATAAAGCGATAAAGCAATTAGAAACTGTTAAAACCTCTCATTTTGGGGGGTATCCTTTTCTTGCTCGTTTACGTGAGGCTTCTTTACTCATGGAGAAAGGTGATATTATTAAGTCAGTGGAGATCTTTGATTCTGTTGCAGCGGACGAGAAAGCACCGCAGATTTTGCAGAAAGTTGCAAAAATTCGGGCGGCTTATATTCTGGTTGATACAGGGACATTAACTGATGTTGAAAAGCGCATCAAAGATATGGCAAGTGATACCGATCCTATGCGTATGTCTGCAAGAGAAGCTTTAGGCTTAGCTGCTTATAAGGCGGATAAAATGGATGAGGCGGTTTATTATTTTAAGAAAATTTCTGAAGAAGGTTCTTTGGGTTTAAAAATAACAGATCGGGCTCGAATGATGCTTGAGCTTATACAAGCTGAGGGCAAGGCAAATAAGGAATAAATCGATGAGCCTTACCATTGCTATCGTTGGTCGTCCCAATGTTGGGAAGTCAACACTATTTAATCGTTTGGTTGGGCAAAAATTGGCTTTGGTTGATGATAAGCCTGGTGTAACACGTGATCGGCGTATTCATGCGGCAAAACTTCAAGATCTACGTTTTGATGTGATTGATACCGCTGGGCTGGAAGAAGCAGGTGATCATACACTTGAGGGGCGTATGCGTTCTCATACAAAAGTTGCAATTGATGAAGCGGATCTTATTTTATTTGTATTTGATGCAAAGAGCGGAATAACATCAAGTGATTTAAATTTTTCTTCATTGGTTCGCAAATCAGGAAAGCCAGTTGTGCTTGTTGCCAATAAGTCTGAGTCAAGAGCGGCAACAGGAGGAGAGTATGAGGCGTGGTCATTAGGTTTGGGGGAGCCGTGCCCAATATCGGCTGAACATGGTTTGGGACTTAGTGATCTGCGTGATGCAATTATAGATGCTGTTGGGTCAGAGCATGCTTTTGGCAACAACAAAGAAGAAGATAGAATGATACAACCTGCATCTGTTGGTGATGATGTAAAGGATTTGGAAGAAGAGGAGCTTATTTACGATGAAAGTAAGCCCATTAGGATTGCAATTGCGGGGCGTCCCAATACAGGAAAATCCACTCTTATCAATAGTATGTTGAAACAAGAGCGATTGTTAACAGGACCAGAAGCAGGACTCACGCGTGATTCTATTTCTGTAGATTGGGAATGGCGTGGTCGTCATATTAAACTTTTTGATACTGCAGGTTTACGTCGAAAATCGAGAATTCAAGAAAAATTAGAAAAACTATCTGTTGCAGATACTTTACGTGCTATTCGTTTTGCAGAAGTGGTGGTCATTGTTTTTGATGCAACGATACCTTTTGAAAAGCAGGATTTACAAATTGCTGATCTTGTGATTCGTGAAGGGCGTGTTCCAGTTATTGCTTTCAATAAGTGGGACCTTATTGAAAACAGTCAGACCACATTGATTGATTTGCATGAAAAATGTGCGCGATTTCTTCCTCAAGTTCGTGGTTTGAGAGCTGTTCCTTTATCAGGACAATATGGTCAAGGGATTGATAAACTGATGGAAAATGTCATGATGATGCACCGTGTATGGAATCGTCGCATTTCGACGGCTAAATTGAACCAATGGCTTGGAACTGTTGTGGCACATCATCCACCTCCTGCGGTTTCTGGACGTCGACTTAAGGTTAAATACATCACACAGGTTAAGACACGTCCTCCTGGATTTATGATTTCCTGCTCGCGCCCCAAAAGTATGCCCCAGTCGTATTTGCGTTATCTTGTCAATGGGTTACGTGAAACATTTGATATGTCTGGTATACCCGTTCGCATATCATTACGAGCCTCTGATAATCCTTTTGCGACACGTTCCAAGAGAAATGATAACTCTTTAATTTTTTAAGTGAATGAAATCTATAATTAAGAATCTTAAAAATAAGTTTTTTAATGATCTTTCTTTTCATAAAAGAAAAAGTTTTATTTGCTAAAGTTTTAATTTTATTGATAATCATTTATCATGAGCGCTATTGAATAGAGCTCTCTCATCTTGATAAAGATTATTTATTTGCATGTCATGAGAAGAGTTTAATAGGGAGTATTTAAGAAAGAGTACATAATCCTCTTAATGGGTTATTTAAGTGCAAGAATAGATGCAATATGAGGGTAGGGGAATATAATTATGATGCTTGTTTGAAAAGCAGCATTAGATTATCGTTTCATAAAAATAAAGCTTATGAATAAGCGCTTTTGCTTGTTTGTCTGAATAAAAAGCAAAAATATTTGCTGAATCCACAGATATTCAATTGTAAGGAGCGAAGTTTATAAAAGTAGATTAAAATTGTATAAAGTGGTATGGTAATCATATTTAAATTTTATTGTGTTCTATTGGCTTAATCTATTTGAAATTTTTGATTTATTAATATCTTGTATTTAAAGGAGCTTCTCTTAATACCCTCAAGCTCATTTCGTGATGAGGCTTGTAATGGTGTATATAAAATACTTTGCGAATAGGATCATACAGAAACCATTGATTATTATCATTTTCATAAAATGAAAAGTGCAAGTTTATTCGAATAAAAGGAGAAAACCAACGTTCTCATACTGTTTTTAGTTTTCTATGTTCTCTTTCAAAACTAGGACTGATATAACATTGGGAGCCGGAAAATAAGATGGTATTAGTTTACACCTTTCGTTAAGCGTAAAATGGTTGTTCTATAAGTTTTATATTATTCACGGGAACTTTTCGTTATACATTCACGGGTGCTGTCGTGAAATCGGTTTAGGTGCTTAGAATATCTTTTTAAGAAAGCATGTAAATTGAAAAATACGTTATTTCTGCAATGAAATTTATACGATAACTTGTGATAGATTTCTTTTAGTATCTTGACGAATAAATTCGGGAACAATATGATGCACACGGTTTTATGAAATGTATTCTTACGTTGCTTTTTAATTAAGGAGCCAATGATGGCGATGGGCGAGAAACCCGTTATGAGCCGTAAGGAGGCTGAAGAGAAAAAGCAAGGAGAGTGTCTTCATTCAGAGGATTTGGAATGTCGTAGTAGGAACTTAAGCGTAGCTTTAGTGCGCAAGCAAGCATTAAAGAAGCGGGAGTATAAGAGTGAGCGGGAAAAATCACAAGGAAGGATGGCAGATGCAATTAAGCTTTCCAGTGAGTTTCTGGCAAGTATTATAGTTGGTATTGTTTTGGGGTTGGGGTTTGATAAGTTAGCAAGTTCATGGCCTTGGGGATTGGTATTTTTTCTCTTCTTTGGATTTGCTGCGGGTGTATTGAGTATTCTTCGGTCTGTGGGGTATGTTTCCTCCAGTCAATTAGGAAAAAAAGGCGTATTGCGCCAAGATAAACAAGATAAAGGGGCCAATGAGAGGTCCGATAAATGAGGTTGAAGTGACAGCACACGCTCCAGATCCTATTCATCAGTTTGAGGTTTCAAGGCTGATTAAGATTTCCATAGGAAATATGGATTTATCGTTTACAAATGTATCATTGTTTACAGTCCTCACGGTTGTTGTAACTTCTATTTTTCTCTTTATTTCATCATCGAGTCGTGGATTGGTTCCAACGCGGATGCAGTCTCTTTCGGAAATGGCATATGAATTTGTAGCATCGACTCTGCGGGAATCATCTGGTGTGCAGGGAATGCAGTTTTTCCCTTTAGTTTTTTCTCTGTTTACTTTTATTTTGGTTGCTAACTTTATTGGTCTCTTTCCTTATTTTTATACGGTTACGTCTCAAATCATGATCACGTTTTCGTTAGCAATGGTGGTAATCTTGACGGTGATTGGTTATGGCTTTTATAAGCATGGGGTCAGTTTTTTGAAACTGTTCGTTCCCAGTGGAGTTCCTGTTGTGGTTTTACCTCTGGTGACAATGATTGAGGTTATTTCTTTTCTCTCCCGTCCAATTAGTCTTTCTCTTCGTCTTTTTGCGAATATGCTTGCTGGTCATATTACGCTTAAAGTGTTTTCTGGGTTTGTTGTTTCAATGATTGGGGTAGGACTCGTAGGTGTGGGTGGTTCGATTTTACCGCTTATTATGACTGTAGCAATTACTGCTCTTGAGTTTTTGGTCGCATTTCTTCAGGCTTACGTCTTTACGGTTTTAACTTGTATGTATCTTAATGATGCAATTCATCCAGGACATTAATAGAACTGGCGGTTTTCCGTCGAATAATGCAATTTCGCTTTAAAGGAGAATAACATGGAAATGGTGCTTGCAGCAAAATATATTGGTGCTGGTCTTGCTTGCTTTGGTATGGCTGGAACAGCTTTAGGACTTGGTAATATTTTTGGTAGCTATCTTTCTGGTGCATTACGAAATCCATCAGCAGCAGATAGTCAGTTTGGACGTCTCGTCTTTGGTTTTGCTGTAACAGAAGCTTTGGGAATTTTTTCATTGCTCATTGCTTTATTACTTCTTTTTGGGGTTTAATCATCATCAAAAGGGTATATCATGTTCTTGCATGAGGAAAGATTTACCCTTTTAGGCTCTTAACCAGAGAGATGCCAGAGAGATGTTAGTCAGTTATCATCGGTTATAGAGGGCTTTAATAAGCTATTTAAAGGATGAAAGAAGATGTTTGTTTCAAGCGCTTATGCACAGAACACTGAAACGTCGATAGAACATATTAAAAAGGTGGCAGAGCATGCAAATCGTGTGTTTCCGCCTTTTGATTTTGTGCATTTTGGTTCGCATTTTTTCTGGTTGGCAATTTCTTTCGGACTTTTTTATCTTTTTATCTCCCGTGTAATTGTACCACGTATTGGCGGTGTTATTGAAACACGGCGAGATCGAATAGCATCTGATTTAGATCAGGCAATGCGCATGAAGCAAGAAGCAGACATTGTTGTTGAAACTTATGAGCGGAAATTAGCGGAAGCGCGTTTGAACGCGCAGGCTATAGCGCAGGTAGCTAGTGAAGAATTAAAAGAAAAGGCAGAGCTTGAACGGAAAGAAATTGAAGAGAGTCTAGAGAAAAAACTCGCAGATGCTGAAAAACAGATAACAAAAATTCGGGATAAAGCGATGCAAAATGTTGGTTCTATCGCTGAAGAAGTAGCTCTTGAAATTGTGAAAAAATTGATTGACGTTGATATCAGCAAAGAGGCTGTTCGTTCAGTTGTTAAAACTGCGGATTATGGAGGAAGACAAAGATGACTGATACTTTTTGGGCATTTGTTGGGTTAGTTCTTTTTTTGGCTCTTTTAGTCTATTTCCAAATTCCACAGAGGGTTATACACCATCTTGATGCACGCGCGAAACGTATCAAAGATGAACTGGATGAGGCGCTGCGTCTTCGTGAAGAGGCACAGGAAATATTGGCTGAATATCAACGCAAACATGCAGAAGCAGAAAAAGATGCGCAAGAAATTATTGCAGCAGCAAAGCATGAAGTTGAATCTGTTATTGCTGAGGCCCGTGCAAAAGCAGAAGAATATGTAAAAAACCGCAATAAATTGGCAGAACAAAAAATTGCCCAAGCAGAAGCCGATGCAATACGCATGGTTTCTTCATCGGCGATTGATTTGGCAATTTCTACAGCACGTACCCTTATTGCAAGGGAAATAGATTCTAACAAGGCTGATGAACTTATCAAAGAGTCTCTTGAGAAAGAATCATTTATCAAAATGAAAACATATCTTAATTAATGATATTTGAGAGATAAAGAACACTCTCTTTGGTTGCATAATTTTCTCAATATTAATTAATAAAAGTCATAAAAAAGAAAAAATTATCTTTATTGTTTTTATCAGTTAATAGGGTATTTTGATTTTAAATGACAAGTTTTGAGAAGTCTGCAACCGATTGTGTCACAATGTAAGTGCGTTTGAGAAGAGCAAGACGGTTAGCACGAATATCAGGTTTTTTATCATTCACCAATACTTTTTCAAAAAATATATCAATCAATTTTCCAAGTGGCGCTAGCACACTGAGGGCAAATGATAAATTTGTTGCATTGATGGGGGCAAGAACCTTTCTTTCTACTTCACAGATTGCATGATAGAGCTGCTTTTCTTCTTTCTCGACAAAGAGCTCAGGATTAATTTCATTCGCTATTGTTGTGCTTTTTTGAAATTCATTTTCAAGAATATTGGCAGTACGTTTTACAGAGGCTACAAAGTTCATTCCATCATGGGTATTGATAAAAGCGATAAGCGATTCGACACGACGTGCAACCAATAAAAAATCATCAGAATCTTTATTTAAAACGGCTTCAAGGGCATCGTAACGAGCACCTTCCTCTTTTAGATAGATTTTCAAACGGTCATGAAAAAAGAATAACAGGTCTGATAAAATATATTCATTTTTTTCTGGAAGCAGATTCATCAATTGTGAATTTTCTCTTTGAGAGATTTCATATTTATTTTTTTGTTGTAAGAAAAGATTCATTGCTAACTGAAACAGTGGCATAAGATTGATTTTCCAATCTCGCGAAAGTACAAGCCTAATAATTCCCAATGCTGCTCGTCTTAACGCATAGGGATCTTTTGAGCCCGTTGGTTTTTCATTAATGAGCCAAAAGCCAACGAGCATGTCAATTTTGTCGGAGAGCATAACGGTTATAGCAAGTGGTTCTTGTGGAAGACGATCTGTTGGTCCTTGAGGTTTATAATGGTCTTCGATTGCTACAGCTATGCGAGGATCTTCCCCTTGAAGAAGGGCGTATTTTTGCCCCATAACACCTTGTAGTTCAGGAAATTCTCCGACAATTTCTGTTTGCAAATCAGCTTTTGCAAGGATGGCTGCACGTTTTGCTAAAAGAGGATCTGTTTGTATCAAAGGGGCAATTTCTTGTGCGAGTGTAGCAATGCGTTCTACCCTTGCTCCTTGTGTACCTAATTTAGCATGAAAAGTTACATTCAAATGATCAAGTCGTGCCATTCTTTGATCGAGAGGCTTTTTTATATCAAGTTGAAATTTTTTTATAGAAGATTCCAATTGTTGAAGATCAGGCAAATCACGCTGATCGGTTTGCCAAAAATGAAGTGCATCAGAAAGACGGGCACGGACAACCTTACTATTTCCTTTCGAAATTTCTTTGCCTTCATCATTTGCAAGAATATTAGAAACGAGAATAAAATGATGAGAAAGTTTTACTTTTTCTCCTTGTTTGCGGGTGACAAAACATTTTTGATTGGCTCGAATGGTCAAGCGAATAATTTCTGGAGGAATATCAAGAAATGATTGGTCAAAATCACCCATCAAGATAACAGGCCATTCAACAAGACCAGCAACTTCTTCTAGGAGGGGATTGTCTTGAACCAGTTCTAAACCGTTTGCAAAGCAGAGATTTTGGGCATCAGCTAAAATAATATTCTTTCGTCTTTCGGCATCCAGAATGACTTTATGGGTTTCAAGTTGAGTAACATAGTCATCAAAGCGGCGCACTTGAAATGGCTTTCCATCACTTAAGAAACGATGACCATAAGTTAAATTATTGCTTTTAAGAGAACCAATTGTAAACGGAATAACATGTGTTTCACCAATTTCTGGTCCGAAGATGCAAAGAATGTTTTGTAAAGGTCTAATCCACTTCAGAGTACCACTTTGTGCTGAATCTTTTCCCCAACGCATAGATTTCGGCCACGGAAAGTTGCGGATAATATCCGGTAAAATATCGGCAATAATTTCTTCTGCAGCTCGACCTTTTTTAACAATTTTAGCAATATAAAAATGACCTTTTTTATCATCATGTCCAATATGCGCTTCAGAAATATCGTTTAATCCTGTTGCACGTAGAAAACCATCAATTACATGCTGTGGTGATTTTATACTGGGACCTTTGCGTTCTTCATGGATATCTTTGGAGCGTATGGAAAGTCCGCGTATGTCCAATGTGAGCCGACGAGGTGTCCAATATTCACGAGCAGCTTCATAGATCAATCCAGCATTCACAAGTTGATCTGTAACAGATTTTTTAAGATCAGCAGCAGCTTTTCGTTGCATACGTGCAGGGATTTCTTCACTGAAAAGTTCAAGAAGAAGATCAGACATTAGGCTTCTCCAGTATATATTTGTCCAGCTTCTGTGAGTAAGAAGGCTTCCCCACAACGGCGGGCGAGATTACGAACGCGAAGAATGTAATTTTGTCGTTCGGTTACAGAAATAACGCCACGTGCTTGCAAAAGATTAAAGATATGGCTCGCTTTAATACATTGATCATAGGCAGGAAAAACACAGCGATGGAATACATTTTCTTTATTTGGTTTTCCAGCATCAAGAAGTGCGCTGCATTCGCGTTCTGCATCGATAAAGTGCTGATGGAGCAGTTTTGTATCAGCAAATTCGAAGTTATAATATGAGTATTCCTGTTCTGCTTGTAAAAAAATATCTCTATAACTTATTTTGTTTTCTCCCTCCAAACCATTAAAGTTAAGGTCATAGACGTTATCAACCCCTTGGATATACATCGCTAGACGCTCAAGACCGTATGTGAGTTCCCCTGAAACAGGAGCGCATTCAATGCCGCACACTTGTTGAAAATAAGTAAATTGAGAGACTTCCATTCCATCGCACCAACATTCCCATCCAAGCCCCCAAGCACCAAGAGTGGGACTTTCCCAATCATCTTCAACAAAGCGAATATCATGCAGTTTTGTATCAAGCCCGATAGCTTGTAGCGACTTTATATAAAGTTCTTGTAGATTGAGCGGAGAGGGTTTGAGAAGCACTTGGAATTGATAATAGTGTTGTAAACGATTTGGATTCTTACCATATCGGCCATCTGTTGGACGTCGAGAGGGTTGGACATAAGCAACTTTCCAAGGGCGTGGTCCTAGAGAGCGTAATGTTGTTGCTGGATGAAAAGTCCCAGCTCCGACTTCCATATCGTAAGGTTGCAAAATTGCACATCCATAGTGTGCCCAATAATTTTGCAAAGTTAAGATTAGTCCCTGAAAAGAACGTTTGGGGTTAAGATGTTCAGGCAGTTTCACGCTTTATACTCTTTATATTGGACTAAACAAAAAACCAAAGTAATTTTAGTTTCTCTATTTGTTATTCATGTGATTTATGGTTAAGCATCGTTTATTGCAAACCAAATTTCAACTTTTCTTGAATTTGTTCAGAATTTTCTGGTTTTCCGTCAATTGCATGGTTCCATTGAAAGATTGCTTCACGTTTACGCCCAACTTTCCAATAGGCATCCCCTAAATGATCATTTAGTGTTGGGTCCTCAGGTTGTAATCTGACAGCATTTTCTAATATTTGCACTGCTTTATTATATTCTTTTAGTTTATAATAAGCCCACCCTAAAGAATCGAGAATATGGCTGTTGTGAGCTTGTAAAGCAGAGGCTTTTTGTAGCATACGGAGCGATTCTTCAAGCTTCTCACCACGTTCCACAAGGGAATAGGCTAAATAATTAAGAACCTGCGGTTGATTTGGGAAAAATTCAAGTGATTTTCGCAAGTCAAGTTCTGCTTTTGGCCATTGCTTTAAACGTTCAAAAGCAATACCACGCTGATAAAAGAGTTTCCAATCGTCCTGCTGAAAGTTTTTTATCTTTGTAATAGCGTAGTCTAGAGTTTTAATGGCCTCAAGAAATTTATTGTCCTGCATATAAAAAGCAACGAGCGTTATCAAAATATTACGATCATTGGGAAATTTTTTATTTAACAATGTGAGTAATTTTATTGCTTCTTTGTAATTGTTGTTATTGGCAAGAAGGAATGCAAGATGAAGTTGTCCATCTTTATAATAAGGAGATTTAGGGGATAAAGCGCGATAAAGTTTAATTGCTTGATGTGGATCGTTCAATTTAGCAGAAATGTGTGCGAGCTGAAACAGTGTTGCGTCATTTTGAGGGTATAAGGCGAAAGATAATTGCTTAAAAATACGTGCAATTCGCCCTGAGTTTTTGTAGTTGAGGGCTGTTCCAAAATTATATAATACCTCGGCTGCTCCTTGTTGAGGTGTTTTAATAACTCTCTCTAAGAAAGAATTTTTTTCAATTTTTTCTCGAAAGTTTTTAAGGACTTCTCGATCTGACAACATTTGTTCGCCATGCTGGATTGTTTGAAGAGCTTGGTTGCGCATATTATGGCGCAATTGGAATGAGGCATAGGCTATGATAATACGCTCATAAGTATTAGGCGCGATAAGAGTTCCCTGTTTGTTATTCAGTGCTTTAATGAAATATTTTTTTGCATCCTTTGGCCGTTCTGCAAGGTCGCTCATAAGTGCTAGATGATAAGATATAAAAAGGTCATACCAGACAGGACCTTTGAGTTTCTTAAGATCATCGATTGCCTGAGATTTTTGTCCAGATCCAAATGTAATCCAAGCGCTGATGAGTTCAGGTATTGGATTATTGGATTTCGGAGGTTCTTTTGATTGTAGAAGAAAATTGGCATTCTTATAGTCTTTTTTGATGAGACTTTCTACTGACAAAGTTAAGGAAACAAAGGGAGTTATAACATCGTTCTCTTTGAGTTTTTGGGCTTGTTGGACAGCTTCTTTAAAGTTTCCGACTGAGAGCATAGCTTCAAGGAGCTCTTTTTGTGTTTCAATGTTATCAGGTTGATAAACCAGTGCTTGTTTAAAATAATTGATAGCAAGTTCTGTTTTATTTTCATGATTTGCAACCCTTCCAGCTAAATAAGCACCTGTAAATGAGCTTGTATGAGTTGCTGCACTTATTTTACTGTAGGTGAGGGATGGCATCAGCATGATACCCACGATAAAGAGGGCAAAAAGTCGAGATACCGTTGCAGAGCACATGGAGCTAATCCTTTTCAAGATAATCAATCGATGGTGTTGTTTATAGATCATATCTCATTACTTTATTGAGAAATACTGCGCTTCTTGCAAAGAATTCAGTTTACGCGCGCAATACAAAATTCAACAGTCTCAACGAGAGCATTGTAAGCAAGATTTTCGTTCATGGGAACAAGAGCATCAATTGCATATTTTCCATAGATGCGTGCTTGTTCTATTGTATCTGTGATACTATCATACTTTTCTATTAAGTGTTGCGCGTATGCGAAGGCTTCATTATTGTTATTGCCATCTTCAAGTGCTTGTTTCCAGAAATTTTTTTCTACTATATTTCCACGTTCATATGCGATAATAACAGGCATTGTTATTTTTCCTTCTCTAAAATCATCCCCTATATTTTTTCCTAAGCTTTGAGCACTACCGCTATAGTCAAGTGCATCATCAATCAATTGGAAAGCTAAACCTAAAGATGTTCCATATTCACGTAATGAAGAACGCTCTTTATGTCCATAGCCAGCAACAATCGGTCCTACTTCAGCGGCTGCTGAAAAAAGTGCTGCTGTTTTGGCATTGATGATTTTGAGATAGTCTGAAGGGCTGGTTTTGATATTTTTTGCAGCAGAAAGTTGCATAACTTCTCCTTCAGCTATAATTGCAGCAGCGCTCGCTAGGACAGAGAGCGCTTCTATGGAACCGACATCGACCATCATTTTAAAAGCCTGACCCAACAGGAAATCACCAACAAGTACGCTTGCTTGATTCCCCCAAATCATCCGTGCCGTGGATTTTCCACGTCGCAAATTACTTTCATCAATCACATCATCGTGTAGTAATGTTGCTGTATGCATAAATTCAACAGCTGTTGCGAGTTTTATATGTCCGTCACTTTGATAACCGAACATATGAGCAGAAGCGAGCGTAATCATTGGGCGTAATCGCTTTCCACCTGATGAAATAAGATGGTTAGAAATTTCAGGGATCATCTCAACCTCTGATTTTGCCATAGAGAGAATAAATTGATTTACGCGCTCCATATCTTTTTGAGTAAGATTGACAAGAGATTGAAGAGAAATTTGATTATTTCTTATTTGTTCTGGTTTGATAGCTGCGCTCAATGTGTTTACTCCTAGAGTATTGCAATGGACATATATAAAATTTACTTTATTTACTAGCATAAAGGGGGTTTGGTTTTGACTCAAGCTTTTGATGGCGCTTTGAAGTGTAAGCTTGGAATGTTATTGGCAAGAAATGTTCTTTAGCGAGTGTAATCTTGTTGTTATGAAATAATAAAAAAATTTAAAATAGCAGCTGAATGGCAAAAATGCAGTTTATAAAGGTGAACATTAGGCTTTTAAATGGATAAAACAACGAATCAGAGTGGTGAAACAATTGACAGTTTTCACCGCGGAAAATTTTATTTGGTTCAACCCCATAAATATGGTCATCGTTCTGGAATGGATGCGATGTTATTGGCTAGTTTGGTTCCAAGTAATTTAAAGGGCAAGGTTGTTGATTTAGGCGCAGGTGCTGGAGCTGCAGGGTTGGCTGTTGCTTCGCGTTGTCTGAAAGTTCATGTTACTTTAGTTGAACGTTCAGCTTTTATGGTATCTTACGCTCAAAAAACGCTTATGCTAGAACAAAATAAACAATTTGCTAGCCGAATTTGTTTGCTAGAAGCAGATGTTACCTTCAAAGGGAATGCCCGTATAAAAGCAGGTTTGATAGATAATAGCTTTGATTTTGCGATTATGAATCCACCTTTTAATAATCCTACTGATCGCAAGACACCTGATAAACAAAAATCTGAAGCACATGTTATGTCTGAAGCGATGTTTGATAATTGGTTGCGGAGTGCAGCAGCCATTGTTAAGCCAGGTGGATACTTAGGGCTCATTGCACGTCCACAATCGCTGACAGATATCTTGCGTGCTTTAGAAGGGCGTTTTGGTGGTGTTTGTATAATTCCTGTGCATGCTCGTGCGAAAACAGCAGCAATTCGTCTTTTATTTTACGCAAAACGAGGAAGCCGAGCAGCTTTATCTATTTTACCGGCATTGGTTATACATGAAGGTAATGACCATACTTTTTCGCCCCGAGTTGATGCAATTAATAATGGATATATAAGCTTGTGGGAACTTTTCTAATAGTATCTTGTGTTTTTTAGTTTATTATTTAAAGTCCAAACTTTGTTGTTAGGGAGGTTTGACTTTGGGTGAAATTATATTTCTGCTTGTAATGTGGGGATTGATTGGCGCTTTTGGATGTTATAGCGTTGTTCCTTTTTGTTGTCCTTGCCTATTTAATTGTTCTTAATTTATAAGGAGATTTTGTTTTGATGGATTTTATTAAAAGTTTTATTCCACGCCGTTTTTCTTCCGATAAACTTGAAATTCCTGTGGTGCGCCTTCAAGGAGCAATTATGGATTCATCAGCATCTATATCTCGTACCCTTTCCCTCAGTAGGTGTGCAAATCTTTTAGAGAAGGCTTTCGCACACAAAAAGTCACCGGCTGTTGCACTTATTATTAATTCTCCTGGTGGTTCACCTGTACAATCGCGTTTTATCTTCAAGCGCATTCGTGACTTGGCAGAAGAAAAAAATAAAAAGGTTCTTGTGTTTATTGAAGATATTGCAGCATCTGGTGGTTATATGATTGCTTGTGCAGGGGATGAAATTTTTGCAGATCCTTCTTCAATTGTTGGTTCCATTGGAGTGGTTTCAGCTTCCTTTGGTTTTCCGGAACTTTTGAAGAAAATTGGTATCGAACGGCGTGTATACACAGCAGGAAAGAACAAAGTTACATTAGATCCATTTCAGCCAGAAAAAAAGGCGGATATTGAGCATTTGAAATCTCTCCAACTTGAAGTGCATCAAACTTTTATCGATTTGGTTAAAGAACGGCGTGCTGAAAAATTATCAGATGATTCGAATCTCTTTACAGGAATGTTTTGGAGTGGAAAACAAAGCGTTGAGCTTGGTCTGGTTGATGGATTGAATGATGTACGTTCTGTTATTAAGGAGCGCTTTGGTAATGATGCAAAACTTCGACTTATTATGCCTCCAAAAAGTTTTTTAGGACCTAAAACGCCTTCAGGAGTGACGGCACATACGGTTTATACAGTCGTTGATAGTGCATTGATGGCAGCAGAAGAGCGAGCGCTTTGGCAGCGTTATGGTTTGTGATGGAAAGGATCATTCAAGCCAGAGAGATTTTTATCTAAAAACAGATGCTAGAAGAAAAAAGGCTTGAAATGATATGAATGAGAACATATCGTTTATTTTGTATGAGAACTCTTTATATTTATTGTTTTTTAGAAAACGATTAAGAATATTCCAAGCTGTTTATAGGGCTCGTGCTAAAACTATGTAAAAGGGGGGAATTTTTAAAAGAACCCTATGTAAGTGAATATTACGTCATATGATATCAAATGTACAAACTTCGTTCCAAAGACATTCCTATTTATTTACACCTATTAAATTGAATTTAGCTCTACATGTTGTGGGGCAACGTGCTGATGGGTATCATTTAATAGAAAGTTTGGTTTATTTTAGTCTTAGCGGTGATTGTCTACACTATGCACCTTGTGAAAATAATCAGTTTGTTTTGACGGGGCCGTTTGCAAAAGGACTTGTTTCTCATTTAGACAATTTGGTTATTCACGCACGGGACTTTATGCATAAGACTTTTCCGGAATGTGCTCAACCTGCTTTTTTTCGGCTTGTAAAAACATTACCTGTTGCTTCAGGCATTGGTGGTGGCTCAGGTGATGCAGCTGGGGTTATCAGCATGTTGCGTCGGCAGTGGAATCTTGATTGCTCTTACGAAGAATTAGCAAAAATGAGCTTAGTTCTTGGTGCTGATGTTCCCATGTGCCTTTGTGCATTAAAGTATCAGCAGCCGCTTTTGGTTAAAGGAATTGGTCAAGAGATGATACGACTAAAAGAAGCTTGTTCATTAGCAATGGTATTGGTTAATCATGGACAAGAGATTTCAACACAAGCTGTTTTTAAAGCGTTAGAGAAGCGTCATAATCCTTCTTTAAAAATTAATACAGACGCTTTAAAGAGTGTTGATTCATTAGTTGAAGTTTTACAAGAAACGCGTAATGATCTTTTTTCTCCTGCATTAAAAATAGCACCTCAGTTAGCTGAAGTGTTATCTATATTAGATGAATGTGGGGCTCTTTTTTCCCGTATGTCTGGAACGGGAGCAACTTGCTTTGGCATTTTTAAAAATAAACAAACGGCGCAACAAGCAGCTCTTTTTATCAAATCAATGCACCCAAATTGGTTTGTAAAACCTATCATGACTTTAGGAAATATTTGATAAATAAATATAAAAGCTTTTATTTCATCATGATTTTATTATACATAATAAAAGAGGGTAACCAAAGAAATGTGTTTTTTTATTTTTTGTGCAAGAATTCGCGGAATGTTTGAAGAGCCATTTAAAACTGTAATGCTTGCAAAAAATGATCAGTCTACAGAAATAGATGTATGTTTGTTGTATTTGTGATTTATCAAAGATGTTTAATTTTCCGCTACAACCAAATTTTTCGTGCGAATTGGATTTGCAAAAACAGGGTTTTTTTCATATAGCAGGTGTTGATGAAGTAGGACGGGGGCCTCTCGCTGGACCTGTGGTAACAGCAGCAGTTATCTTGGATAAAGATCGTATTCCTAATGGGTTAAATGATTCAAAAAAACTTTCTTTTCTCCAACGAAATAGACTTTATCATGAAATTTTGCAAAGTGCATTAGCGGTTTCAGTTGCCAGTCTTTGTGCTCGTACAATTGATCAATCCAATATTAGAAAAGCAACTTTAGAAGCAATGCGTCGCTGTATTATAGGATTAGCCATTCCAGTCCACTATGTCCTTGTTGATGGGCGTGATATTCCTTCTGAGTTGTCCTGTCCTGCAATGGCGTTGATTAAGGGTGATCAGCGTTCGGTTTCCATTGCAGCCGCATCTATTATTGCGAAAGTAACGCGTGACCGGATGATGGAATGTGCAGGACAAGTTTATAAAGGGTATGGTTTAGAGAAGCATGTAGGTTATGCAACGCTAGCGCATCGTACAGCTCTTGATAAATATGGACCAGTTATAGGATTACATCGTTATAGTTTTGCACCACTAAAAGAGTGTAAAAAAGGCAATTAAAATCAATAATTTATTACAAGAGTAAGGGATTTTATAATCATTGATTCTGTTATGTTTTTTTGGGTGTCTATCCCTAACCTTTTTGAAGATTTTTGATTGCTTCTATTGCAAGTCGTTTTCTATCGGCTGTTTTGGTACAAAGGGATGCCATTTTATCTTCTGTCCAGCCAAAAAGCGCTTTCATTTGTGAAACCGTAGCACCAGCATTGGCAGCACGTTTTGCTGCTAATTTTCGCAATCCATGCGCTGATTTTTTAATATCCGCCGCATTACATGCTTTACGAAACAGATTACCAAAACTTTCTTTGGTCAGTTTTTTACCTTCTTTACTGCAAATAAATGTTTCATCTCCAATAGGTCCAATTTTAAGTGTTTCTGCGAGTTCTGGCAAAATCGGGAGAAAAACATCTGTTTTAAATTGGCTCTTTTCTGTTTTTAAATGAATAATATTATCTGTTGTGATATCTTGCCAGCCGATACGAACGGCATCACCACGACGCAAGCCTGTATAAAGAAGAACATCAATCCAGACGCGTTCATGTGTACCATGTGACCAATGGTGATAATATTTGTCTATGTCCTCTTCTAGCCATGGCAGTAATCCCTCACTGTTTAAAGATTTTGGTGCTTTTATATTAAAGGCAGGATTTCTATTTAAAAGGGCATTATCAACCGCCCAATTAAAGAGACCGTTTAAAGAGGTCAAAAAATGTTTTGCCGCCGCGGGGGTCTCTCGCCTTCTGTCTACGGCTTCAAGAATGTGTTGTTTGTTTATGCTTTTATATGCACGATCACCGATATGTTTAGAAACATTATTCAGAATTCGATATTTAACTTTTTTAGTAGATTCTGATTGATTATGCCATTGCATGCTTTGTAAATACTGATGCAATAACCAATCGAAAGAGCCTTTTGTAAGTCTGTTTATTTTCTTGGAGATGCCATTTTGCGCTTGTTTAATAGCCAGCGTATATTTGCTCTGATGGAAATCAATGGACTGTCATAAATTTTAGTATTTCCATAAATTTTAGCTTTTCCACTAATAAATGTGCCACCGTAAACATGTGCATCCCCAAAAACCTTGGCATAACCATAGACTTTTGCATCATCACTTATCCAGCAATTGCCATCATGACTTAGATTGTCTTCTTTTTGTGTAAAAGCGCCAAGATCACCTGCCTTTACATCTCCAAAGTCTCTCAAAGCACGGATGCGGTAAAGTGTAATGTATCCACCAACCTCAATTGTTTCATCGGTCAGTTCATATTTCTTTTCCTTGATTTGCGCAGAATTCACCCGTAGCGTGAATCATGCATCACTTAAAAGTTGTTAGGAATGGGTAGGGGGCTGGGAGGCATATGGGCAATCCCATTTTAAAAAAATATGCAAATTTATTTTTTAGATGTGCTTAATTTCATATTTCCAATCAGGCAATGGAATGAGAGCTAATGCGAGTTGTCCTCTATGACACATGCATACATTGGCTTCAAAACAGGTGATTGCAACGCGCTTTTTGTTAAAAAAAATTTGATATAATTTGTTTATTGCACAAGAATTATCTTTGAGAGTTGTATTTTGATAATCTTCAAAAAGGCGATCATAATCTTTTGTGTTTTCAAATTTCTTCGTTTTTCAGAGGCAATTCCAAGTTCAGGCATATGCCATATATTCAATATCAATGTTGTTTACAACTTTCTCTAATTGTCTTTTTGAAAATCCGTATTTTCTGCTTATTGGATTTTTACGAATATCATACAAAAGTTTAATATTATTTTTGATAAGTTGATTGAAATAGTCCTCAAAGGATTTTCTTTCATAGCCAATGGTAAAAAACAAAGCTCTCATCTTTAGCAGACTGTATGATGATATGTTTGATGTTACACACGTTTAATTTCCTTAGTAAATAGGTGGGGGCTCCATGAGTGCCTCTTTCCAAAAGGATAAATCCTCTAGCGATTATCATAGTGTTGTGGAACAATCAGGCATCAAAGCGGGTGATGGCGGCTTTAATATCATTGTTAAAGACAAAACGACCCTAACCGGAGGCATTATTGCTAGCACAGCCTCAGCGGACAAAAACAGCCTGACCACAGGAAGCATTAGCACCAGTGACATCAACAACGGTGCCCATGCTAAAGCCAGCAGCCATGGGTTTAGCATTTCTGGGAATGACACGATAAAAAACATTGCCAAGAATGTTTTAAATCACGGCAAAGCCAAGGATGGAGCAGAAGGGGAAACCAAATCTGCTATCAGCGATGGGACTATCATCCTTACTGATACAACTGGACAGAGGGCGATGGGGCAAGATGCTGGACAAATCATTGATGCACTCAACCGCAACACCGCTACAGCCCACCAGGCTGTAGGACAGCTAGATGTCGCATCGCTTGAGGGGGTAGTACATAATCGCGTAGGTATGATCAATGATTTATCGGATGAAGGATTGGGATACTGGGACAAAATACGCGAATTCGCATATCTCAAAGAGCATCCTGAGGGTGAGGTTTTGCATGATGAAAATGGCAATGTCCTCTATGCAACAGATAAAAATGGAAAACCTATCAAAGACAGTTATGGAAGACAAGTCCCTCTGTATCGTTATTTAACGCCTGAAGAAGAAAAACATTTACAAAAAGGTTCTGATGGCAAGGTTCATATGTTTTACAATGGTATTTTTACCTCACCAGATGATGCTGCGCGTTATACTGTCCAGTTTGCTGACAATGATCATGGTCCCCTTTATTTTACATACTTCCCAGAAGCTGAAGACTGGGAAGTGGAAGTAGGGATAGCGATTTTTCAGAAGTTTCTGGAAGGTAGATTTTTTTTTGGATTGACCAATTCAACCAAGAAATTCCAGGATACAATGTATCTTTATGGCAATACAGGATTGCATGATGATGCCCATAGTCGTGGTACCATAACAGCAGGAAATGGATCACATGATTTAGTAAAGCATGGTGTTCACGGTATAGCAAAGGAAACAACGGTTAATTTTTTTGGTCCAGCTTATAATACTCAAGACATGGCAGATACGTTATATATCTTAAGGGATGGAAAGAAAACCACTGTCGGCTTGGAAAACCATGCAGATGATTTTGTTGGTGTTGTGTTTGGCAAAAATCCCGCTACTTTTGACAAGAGGCCCCTTGGTAGTAACGTAGTGAAAGAGGCAAAGAAAGTACTATTTGATTATCCAAGTCCTCATGTTTGTTATGCAAATGCGGATCGAGCATGTAGACATGATTATGGTTCATCTCACCGGATACAAATTGATTCAATTAATTCATGGAGCAAAAAATGAAACACATTTTAAGATTATTAAGCGGGATAATCCTGTTAAGTATAGCTGGGTGTAATTTTTTTAAGCCTGCTCCAGGGTATATGTATTATGTGGGAGAAGCCAGGAGCAGATTTTACTGAGATAGGAAAAGCTTTATTAGAATGTGGAATGCCAACGCCTTATGATGAGGATTCAGAAAGCAGAGAGCAGAGTATTAATGCACAGGCAACAGTCCATGCTTGCATGATTCAATCAGGATTCCACTATAAAGATGAACATGAAGGGGGATGGTGTTATACTTTTAAAGAAGACAACCTTCCAAATTGTCGTCTAGGTGCTGTCATCCCACAGAGAAGTGTCAAGAGGCGCTTAAATAGCCCTTATTGTAAAAAGCATTCAGAACAACTTGAATGCAAACCTTAAGTCTTGCTTCAGCAGAGAAAACCTTGAATTTACACCAAATAAAGCACCAGGTTGATGAGTTTGAGAAAGCCTTGTCCGTCCTTACGTGACAAGGTTTTTTTATGCCGCGTCGTTATAACGTTGCTGTTTTGCTTGCTCGATGACATTCAAAAGATCTGATTGTAACCAACGCGATAAAAAACCAAATTTTAAGGGTTTTGGTAAAGATCCATTGGCAACATGACGGCGGAATGTTGAGACACTCATATGAAGCAATTTTGCACTTTCACGGTCAGTTAAAAGAATATCATTTTCTGTCATTCTAAAATCCTTTCACTATAAAAACAAAAACAAATCATAACCATTTATTAACCACATTTTGGTTCATTTTTGAAGGTATTGTATTTATAGAAAACAATATTTTATCATAGTTTTTCTGATGTGGTAATTTATGAATCTTATTGAGAAAGAATGAGAGAAAAGAGAGCTAAAGTTATCCACAGATAATGGGGTTATTCACCCCATATCTTAAGATTGACCAGTGACATAAGCCGCCCATTTATTCATATAGACACGGCGCTGTTCTAGATAGTCAGTACGACGATAGGAGCGCTCTACTTGCCCTCCGACCGGTATGACTTAGAATGGTTTCAGCGACCTCATAGGGGGCATCGGTTGTTTCTGCTAGCCAATCGCGTAAACTAGAACGAAATCCATGCGGGCAAGCTTCAATTTTATTTTTTCTCATATACGCCGCCATCATCGTATGTGAAAGAGGACCACGACCGGTAAGTGAAAAGATGAAATCACTTTTAGAGATACAGCGGGCTTGTTCAATTACTTTTATTGCTTCAGATGATAGGGGGACGCGAAACTCTTTTGTTGTATCACGCTTTCCTTTCATATTTTCAGCAGGAATTGTCCATATATCGCCATCAATTTGATCTTCACGAATATGTCGCAAAGGATTGCTACGAACCCCTGTAAGGATAAGCAAACGTAATGCCAGATATGGTATGGTTGTTGTTTTACAAAGCGTCTGATAAAAAGCCGGCACTTCTCTCCAATCCATGGCTGGTATATTTTGTGCTTTATGGAGTTGCTTTCCTAAGAGAGCGCGTGCTTTTTATGTTGCCTGTAAATCAACGTCCAAACCCAAGGCAGCCGCATGTTTGAGACAAAGATTAAGACGCATCAATGCTGTTCGAGCAGTTCTAGCTTTTGTATGCCAAATAGGAGCAAGTGTATTGCGTATCTCTGTTTGTGCAATCTCTGAAACGGGCAGACAACCTAATTTTGGCAGCATATAAAGCCGTAAAGGTAAAAACCAATCTCCAGCCTTGCCATCATCTTTTAATTCAGCTTTACGGCTTTCAAAAGCATCTAAAGCAATATCTTTTAAGTAATGGAGATTGCGCATTGCCTCACGCTTTTGTTTGTTGCGTTCTTTAATAGGGTCACGCCCCTCACGTAAAACAGCACGCCATTGCATTGCACATTCACGGGCTTGTTTTAAAGAAACATCTCTTAAAGCACCCAAGCCCATTTCGCGACGACGACCATGAATGGTATAACGGTAAATCCATTGAGCACCTCCATCTTTACGCTTATGAAGAAGCAAGCCGGCACCATCATTATATTTGCCAGCTCCCAATGTTGCGACAGACCTTGCATTAAGACGGTTCATAAGAGCCATTTTTACTCCTTTCTTATACAGTTTTTACCCACACGCCAGCCCCGCTTATGACGTGCAAGTAAGTGATTTTGATTAATACAACATGGAACAGATTTTAAATGAGAGAATCCTACAGTATTAGTTTTTTCATTCAATATGAAAACAATAAGTTATCATTATAAATCAAAGTGATGTGGCGTGATGAAGATGCTTATGCAAAGAATCTAAAAGTTTTTTTGCGAGTGTTTGAATAAGTTCTTTGTTTTCTGAATTTTAGATACAAAATACTATTGCTAAAGTACTAAAAGTAGATCATGCTGATAAATAGATGAAACTTTGATGGTGCTTGGTTTAAAAAAAGACAATATTTGATTTCACTGTTTGCGCGGGCATTAATTTTGCAATAACAGATGATAGTTTATTGCGTGCAGAATACTGTTATTCAGATTTCGTTAAAAAGAAATTTATAAAAGAATATTATCATTAACAGTTATACGAAAATTTAATGAAAATGAATCCAACTTTAAGACACATAATTCTAGTGTGATTTAGTTTACAGATTCTCATTGAATGCAAAATTAAAAGTTTAAGAAGCCTTATTTTCAAAAAATCTTTATTTTTTTGTGAGTGTGTCATTTTTGCTACAGATATTTCAGAAAAGATGCTCTATATGAATTTCATTTTGGATATTTGGAGAGATTTTATGAATACAAAACGTTTAATAACAGCGTCTATTTTTTCTTTAATTTCAGCGTCTACAGCACTAGCTGCTGATGTTATGATTCCTCATCAGCTAGCATCATCGACTACTTCTACCATTGTTGCACCTACTTTTTCATGGACAGGTCTTTATTTAGGTGTCCAAGCTGGTGGTTTTTCAAGCAAGGCTGATGTGGCTCTTGTTGGTCAAGAAAAGAGTTTACCACTGGATAAAGAGTTCTCTCCTAAACTTTCAGGTTTTGTAGGTGGTTTTTATGCAGGTTCTAATATTGATCTCGGTGATAACTTTATTTTTGGCATCGATACGGATTTAATGATATCTGGAAAAAAACACACAAAGACCATTACCATAGGTGCGGCTGATAACACTACAGTAGAAAATGCAGTCGTAAGATCCCGCAGATCCGCAGAAGTTGTAACCACAACAGGAACACCAACAGGAAAGACAACACAAACAGCTGCTTCAGAACAACCTGCACCAAAAGTAGCAGATGTAGGAACTACATCAACAAAACCTGCTGCAGAAACAGAAACCTCCAAACAAGTGACGAGATCAGAAGTAAGAGGAACGCCAACGCCAGCAGAGGGCAACACACAAACTGTTCCATCTAAAAAAATCTCCCCACAGACAGAGGGAAGATCAGTGCAAGCATCATCGGGATCATTGGCAAGATCAGATACAAGACAGCCATCGGTAGCAGTAGGAGGAAATGGATCAAATCCAGTTACATCTAAACCAACAGCTATTGGCACAGGGGCAGGAGTAGCAGGGAAGTCATCATCGTCCTCATTGGTAAAATCAACAGCAGGAAATCAAACAGCAGGAGTAGGGTCAAGTGGAACAAGTGCACCTGCAAAATCTGCAGAAGCAGGATCTGCAAAAACGGCTGAAAAAGCACCAGTATCCTCTGCCTCATCAACAGTATTAGGCGCAAGTCAGCCAGCAGCAAAAGCATCCACATCGGTACAACCTGCATCACAACCATCAGCAGTAGAAAAAACAGTACCGAGCGGATCACTTGTACTCGCGAGATCAGGGTCAACCTCTGAGTCAGCAAAATATTCCAATGGAACAAGCGGAGTCCAAAACGGAGGTCATCATAGTTCTTCCCATGGTAGCGGAAATGCTAATTCGCATGGTGCACCTCATGCAGGTGGGCGTAGCTCTGGTGCTCATCCGAATGGTACTAATCCACATGCTTCTCGTTCTCATGGTGGACAGAATATGTCTGGACACGCTGCACAAAGTACACAAGCGGTGGATAAGAACGATTCCAGTGTATATGGTATAGAACAAATAAAAAAGCTGGCTTCTGAACTTGGTCTTGATCAAGAGGATGAAGTTGAAACTTTAAATCATACTTTCAAACAAAATTGGGGTGGTGCTACACGGGTACGTATTGGTTTTGCTGCTGATCGCTTTATGCCTTATCTTGCTGGCGGTATTGCTTATGGGCAGTTCCAAGACACTGTATCAATATCCGTTAAGGATGAGGATGGAAGAGTCGTTTCTTCTAAGAACTTATCTGATGAAACAAAAACCATGATTGGTTACACACTTGGTGGTGGCGTTGATTTCTCGGTTTTGGATAATGTGATTGTACGTGCAGAATATCGTTACTCTGATTTTGGTAAAAAGAAATTTGCAAAGGAAAAACTTGAAGTTAACTACAAAACCAATGATTTCCGTGTTGGTGTAGCTTATAAATTCTAATTTTTAAAAGAGTAAATTTCTAAAAGGCTCCACTATTAGTGGAGCCTTTATTTTTTAAAAGATCAATTTTTGGTTTCTTTTCTTGTGAATTTCATGATAAAGCCCATAGAGTGTGATGATATATTTTCCTGATCGCTGCTTAATACGAATGATAAGCTCGGCTTTCCCTATAGATAAAAACCAGAGTTGCAGGGTTCAGGGAAGTTATGCAAAAATGAAATCGTAAAAGTGGACAGGAATATTTCACAATGACTGTGAAAAATGAAACAATAGATTATTCAAAAACCCTTTATCTCCCACAGACAAATTTTCCTATGCGTGCAGGGCTTCCGCAAAAAGAGCTTGAATTGATGACGCGTTGGGAAAATATGGGGCTTTATGCGCAATTGCGCCAACAAGCAAAACATCGTCCATTTTATATTCTTCATGATGGTCCACCTTATGCAAATGGTCATATTCATATTGGGCATGCTTTAAACAAAGTTCTAAAGGATGTGGTTGTCCGTTCATTCCAAATGCGCGGTTTTAATGCAAATTATGTACCTGGTTGGGATTGCCATGGGCTTCCAATTGAATGGAAAATTGAAGAAAAATATCGAGCACAAGGAAAAAATAAGGATGAGGTACCTCTTAACGAGTTTCGTAAAGAATGCCGTGAATTTGCACAGCATTGGGTAACCGTCCAAAGTGAAGAATTTAAACGCCTTGGTGTCGTGGGAGATTTTAACACGCCTTATACTACAATGGCTTTTCATGCAGAAGCACACATTGCCAGTGAATTGATAAAATTTGCTATGTTAGATCAGATTTATCGTGGTTCCAAGCCGGTGATGTGGTCTGTTGTAGAGCGTACGGCTTTGGCAGAGGCTGAGATTGAATATCATGATCATGAATCAGAGGTGCTTTGGGTTAAGTTTCCTGTCTTTGAAGCAAATTCTGATGATTTATATGGTGCTTATGTCGTCATTTGGACAACAACACCGTGGACAATTCCAAGCAATCGTGCAGTGAGTTATTCTTCGCAAATTTCTTATAGTATTTACGAAGTTGAAAGTGCTGAAAATGATTTTGGTCCTCAAGTGGGAGAAAAGCTTCTCTTTGCAGACGCTTTAGCGATGAGTTGTGGAGAAAAAGCCAAACTTGTTTTGAAGCGTTTGCGTGTTATTTCTTCTGAAGAGTTGAAAGCTCTTGTTCTTTCTCATCCACTCAAAGGTTTGGCTGGGTGGTATAACTTTAAAATTCCATTGCTTGATGGTTCGCACGTAACAGAGAGTGCTGGTACAGGTTTTGTCCATACAGCACCAAGCCATGGGCGTGAGGACTTTGAAATTTGGAATGATTATAAGTCCTTACTGGAGCAAGCGGGGATTGATTCATCTATACCGTTTCCTGTTGATGATGCAGGGTTCTATACGAAAGATGTTCCAGGTTTAGGACCAGATCGTGAAGGAGGACCTGCACGTGTTATTGATGATAATGGAAAAATGGGTGATGCCAATAAAGAGGTCATTAACGCTTTAATTAAAGCAGATCGATTGTTTGCACGGGGGCGTTTAAAGCATTCCTATCCCCATAGTTGGCGTTCAAAAAAACCCGTTATTTTTCGCAATACACCACAATGGTTTATTTCAATGGATAAAGATTTTGGGGATGGTTCAACTTTACGTAGTCGGGCTTTGGAAGCTGTTTCAAAAACGCGTTTTGTGCCGTCTTCTGGACAAAACCGCCTAGCTTCTATGATAGAAGATCGTCCTGATTGGGTTCTTTCTCGTCAGCGTTCTTGGGGTGTTCCTATTTGTATTTTTGCGAATGAGGATGGTGTTATTCTAAAAGATGAAGGTGTGAACGAGCGTATTTTACGGGCTTTTGAAGCAGAAGGGGCAGATGCATGGTTTGCTGAAGGAGCACGTGAACGTTTTTTAGGTGAGCGTGCACATGAGCCTTGGGTACAGGTTTATGATATTTTGGATGTTTGGTTTGATTCTGGAGCCAGCCATAGCTTTGTGTTAGAAGATCGGGCTGATTTGAAATGGCCTGCTGATGTTTATTTTGAAGGTTCAGATCAACATCGCGGATGGTTCCAATCTTCTCTTTTGGAAAGCTGTGGTACGCGTGCTTGTTCTCCCTATAAGGCCGTGATCACACACGGTTTTACTTTGGATGAGAATGGTAAAAAAATGTCTAAATCTTTAGGCAATACGGTTGTTCCGCAAGAGATCATTAAAACATCTGGAGCTGATATTTTTCGTCTCTGGGTTATGACAACCGATTATTGGGAAGATCAGCGTTTAGGCAAAAAAATACTTCAAACAAATGTGGATTCATATCGTAAACTACGCAATGCAATTCGTTGGATGCTAGGAACTTTAGCACATGATGATGGAGAAGAAGTATCTTATGGTGCACTGCCGGATCTTGAAAAATTTATATTGCATAGGCTTTTTGAACTTGATCAGTTGATTAATCGCGCTTACGATGAATTTGATTTTAAAAAGATTATGCGTGCATTGTTGGATTTTTCAATCATTGAGTTATCGGCATTTTATTTTGATATCCGCAAGGATTCTCTTTATTGTGATGCGCCTTCATCAAAAAAACGCAAGGCCTCCTTGCAGGTTGTCCGTGAGATTTTTGAGCATATGGTCACATGGCTTGCTCCAATGTTGCCTTTTACTATGGAGGAAGCTTGGTTAGAGCGTTATCCAGAAAGCCAATCGGTGCATTTGGAACAATTTCGCTCTGTACCAGAAGAATGGCAAAACCAATCTTTGGCTGAGCGTTGGAAAAAAATTCGGCAGGTCCGTAAAGTTGTGACAGGTGCTTTAGAGCTTGAACGTGCTAATAAGCGTATTGGATCCTCTTTGGAGGCTGCGCCTATTGTTTTTATTTCCAATCTGGTTTTACGAGAGGCATTAGAAAATGTGGATATGGCGGAGATCTGTATTACCAGTGCACTCACAATTAGGCAGGACACAATACCTTCTGATGCTTTTACTTTGAATGATGTTGAAGGTGTTGGTGTATATCCAGAGAAGGCATTAGGAAAAAAATGTGCTCGATCATGGCGTTATACACAAGATGTTGGAAGTGATCCAGCTTATCCGGATGTATCTGCTCGTGATGCAGCTGCTTTGCGGGAATTGCAGATTCTTGGCAAGATTTAAAGTTTTAGATCAAAGGAAAGAAATGCAAGTAAATTTCTCATATTGATGAATATAGTTTTTTGTGGTACGAAAAAAATTCCGTTGTTTTATCTGCAGGGGGGGAAATTTGTGTATGGACCATTCTCTCATAAATAACGGGAATATTAATCAGCCATACACCTAGGAAATGGAATAGGCAGTGAGAAAACGTGAAATAAAAATATTTCCAATAGGAATTTTAGGGATGTGCTTTGTTTTAACGGGATGCAATTTATCCGCTCCTACCTATGGTACCAATAAACCAGTTTCAATACAGTTTTTTGAAGATGTTGCTAATATCACTTCATTAACACCAACAAATAACAGCAGCCAGATTGTTATGAAACCTCATCCAAAACTTGTAATACCAAGCCTTAGTTCACGCAGATTTTTGCCGGTACCACAACAAGATAGATCTGTCAATGAAATGGCAGCATCGAAGAAGCATCAAGGAAATACACCTTTTCCTCACAAAGGATCGTCAGTTAATGGCGTTGGTTCAGAAAATCCTTCACAGTTGAATGCGAAGCAACGACAGGAATATTTACGTCGTCAGAGAGCACAAGTTGGAAGTTCAAAATACCGTCGCTATCTCACTGAACCACCTTTAAGTTATCGCCAACCGGCAAAAACCGCACCTATTGGTCGATAGGGAAAAGACAAAACATTTAAAGTAAAGTATTTTTCCAATTACTTATGATACCAAGCTCTCATTCGCGCGCAGTTATAATGCTGCTGTAGGAGGGGGTATTCTCATGAAATAGCAATATGACAACAGCATCGAGAGAGTCCTTATGCGTTTCCTTAACACGAAACATTTCTCAAGCTCATTTTACAACATTGCTCATGTGGATAGTATAACGTAAAATCTATTGTGCTCCAATACTTTATGCTTAGGAAGGAGAAAGTGGATACCATCATTTCATTTTACAGACTCCAATGTTACGATAATTCTTGCATTTGAGAGCTTTCATAAGAGACATTTTTAGTCTTTTCTAAAACGTTCTTTATCCAGACGATAATTCCGCTTATGATGTGCAAGAAAGAGATTTTTACTGTTTCAATGTAATTTGAAATGAGAGTATATCTACGATATTTTGGACTTTATATTTTATATACAAAATAATGAATTATTCTTTTGAATGAATGTATCATCTAATAGAAACAATATGCAGAATTAAAAGAGAGAAAAAATGCTTCGAAATAGCTTTTGCTATATATATATCAGAAGAATTAACAGTCTTTTTTGAGAAGTAGGATAGTTTTTAAAGAGTGAAAGTTATGGAAGAAGAATTATTTTTAGTATCGCTTTTGTACAAAAAAGTCTTTAAGTAATTGAGCTGCTTCTTTTTCCTTGAAACCAGAATAAATTTCAGGTTTGTGATGGCAGGTTGTTTGCTGATAAAAACGTGGGCCATTTTCTATAGCACCTCCTTTGGGATCATTTGTTGCATAATAGAGACGTCGTATGCGTGCAAATGAAATGGCAGCGGCACACATAGCACAAGGTTCAAGTGTTACATAAAGATCGCAATCAGGAAGCCTTTCGCTTTGCAATGTTTCGCAAGCCATACGGATTGCGCGTATTTCTGCGTGTCCTGTAGGGTCATATGCAGATTTTATAAAGTTACCAGCGCGTGCAATGATAGCTTTTCCACGTGTAATGATAGCACCTACGGGAACTTCATCTTTTTTTGCAGCCTCTTGCGCTTCTAAAAGGGCTATTTCCATGGGCGTCAAGGTCATAATATTCTTTCTACTGAAGGTATAGAAAATCTAAAGGTTATCTCGATAAGGAATGCTATGGAATGAATAATTTATTACGCTTTTATAATGAAAAGAATACCTCTATTTTTTTTAAGAGTTTAAAACAAACTTGCAAGTTGGCAGATACATTATTGTCGTTAAAGGATAGAAAATGATAAATGATTATGCTACTTCATTTTTCAGGATAAGCGGTATGGTGCATGTGAATAATTTTCTGAACATACTTGCAAAGATTGGTTTGAAACGCAAATGAATGAAAATAATGAGAGTGAACGAATTGCTAAAAGGTTAGCGCGTGCTGGTATTGCTTCGCGTCGAGATGCAGAAATGATGATTGTTGCAGGTCGTATTTCTGTGAATGGTAAAGTCGTGACAACGCCTGCTTTTAATGTTAGCCGCTCTGATGTTATTATAGTTGATGGCAAACCTTTACCTCCTATAGAACGAACGCGTTTATGGCTTTACCATAAGCCAGCAGGTCTTGTCACCACGAACCGTGATCCTGAAGGCAGACCTACAGTATTTAGTAATTTACCAAAAGGAATGCCGCGTGTTCTTTCTGTTGGAAGGCTTGACATTAATACGGAAGGGCTTTTGCTTTTAACCAATGATGGTGGCTTAGCGCGTGTATTAGAGCTTCCTGTAACGGGGTGGGTCCGCAAATATCGCGTCCGTGCTCATGGAAGAGTAAAACAGAGTGCGCTGGATAACCTTAAAAATGGTATTGCAATTAATGGTATTTTTTATGGTTCGATTGAAGCATCAATTGAACGCGAACAAGGGTCGAATGTATGGCTTTCTGTCGCTTTGCGAGAAGGAAAAAATCGTGAAATAAAGAATGTTTTAGGGGCATTGGGATTATCAGTTAATCGATTAATACGTGTATCTTATGGTCCATTTCATCTCTCTGATTTAGAAGAAGGAGCCGTGCAAGAGTTAAAAGGGCGGATGTTACGAGATCAGTTGGGTGAGCGTTTAATTATGCAAGCCAATGCAGATTTTGATGCTCCTATTCTTAAGCCATTTTCAAATTCTGCAGTTGTTGCAGAAAAGCAAAGCCAGAAAGATCTTTCTGTTGCAAATGATGGTTGGGTTTTCTCAAGTGAAAGGGCGATACGACGCCGACCAAGAGATGGTTCTGTTGAACATAGTCGCGCACGATTAAGTACAAAGTCTCATGAGAATGTAAAGAAGGAGAAAAGTGAAGAAGGAAAATCAGAGCGTTTTCTACCGCGTTCTCGCCGTGCTAATGTTTGGATGGCTCCTGGTGCACGTCCGCAAAGTGCACGTAGAAAGCCTTCCTATAGTGAGGAGAAATCGCATGATCATAAGAGCGATTTGGATGGTAGAAAATCATTTCATCGAGGCAAGGAAAAACTAAAAGAAAATCCGTCATACAAAGAGAAGAGGGAAAGTTTTGTTCAAAAACATGGCAAAATATCTTATGACGAGACGCATCCCTTTGGTAAGAAAGATCGCTTTTTAAAGGATAAAGAGAAAATGATAAAAGGTGGTCATGATGAGCATTCTTTTGAGAGAAAGAAAAAGGTAAAATCGTTTGGTGGTGCTATGAAAAAATCTAAACCACATAGGGACGGTGCAAAAACTTCGAAGCGATTTGGAGGTCCACGTGCGGATCATAGGCGGTAAATTTGCTGGGCGTGTTTTGTTTTCGCCTGTTAATCAGTCGATTCGCCCAACGAGTGATCGTACACGTGAAAGCCTTTTTAATATTCTTTCTAGCCGTGAAGAACAATTTTGGACCAATAAACGCATTCTTGATCTTTTTGCTGGGACTGGTGCTTTAGGCATCGAAGCACTTTCACGTGGAGCAAAGGCTGCTGTTTTTGTTGAAAACTCGGTTGAGGGGCGTGGGGTAATTCAAAAAAATATCGAAGCCTTTGAATTACAGTCAATAGGGCGGATTTTGCGTCGAGATGCAACCAAACTTGGTAATATTGGAACAATGCTGCCATTTGATGTTATCTGCGCTGATCCTCCCTATAGCCATTGTTTAGGTGAACGTGCTTTTGTAGAAGCTTTGCGAGGAGGGTGGGCAAAAGCTGATACACTCTTCATACTTGAAGAAAAGAAAGATACAATGATTCATTTACCTGACGTCTTTTATCTAGATGATGAGCGTTTTTATGGTGAAACAGCAATACGTCTCTATAAATTACGATCGCTTACATCTTGAGAAAGTTCTTGTGTTTATCCGATAGGATGAAAAAATGCTTTTACACAGTTTTCTTCATTTTATATGGTTTTTAAAAGGTTAAGCAGAAAATCAATAAAAGATTCTAATGTTAAAGGAATTGATGAATTTTTATTAGCTTTACTATAGAAGGATGTTTTTTCTCCAATAGGATATATATTCCTCGATAATAGTTATGATCTTTTTTGTCTAATTTTTTCTGCTATACCTTAATCATCACATTTCATCAGCAGTTGAAAGCTTTAAGCTATGCAGTCTGCATTTATATCTTATATGATGCGTAACGTCTATTTTTGTTATTGTATAAATTTAAAAAAGATATTTTGTTTAGTATTGAAAATATTGTTCATTTATCCTGAATATTTGTGTGTTTAGTTTAGTAGTATCCCTTGTTGATTTAATCATTACATATTAAGTAAATCTGAGAGTATTAAGTATCTTATCGTTGTGCAGCTTTAAGGATACTTTTTTATATTATTCTTTATCACTAAAGATAAGGAATTTGTAAAAAAGGGGAGATTATCATGTTTAAATGGATATATAGTGAAGAGATTAGCACAGAAGCAAGTGCTGAGCAAATTTGGGCTATATGGGAGGACGTAGCAAAATGGCCTTCTTGGGATCACGAACTTGAGTGGGTAGAACTTTTTGGTGCTTTTAAAGTAGGAGCTGTAGGCCAAATGAAACCTAAAAAAGGACCTACAGTAACTTTTACACTTGATAAAGTTATAAAAAATGTTTGTTTTTCTGATTATGTTAAACTTCCTTTTACACGTATGAGTTTTAATCATGAATATATTTGTTCAACAAAATCTGGTTCTTCCAATAACAAAATTCGTCATACTGTAATTATGTATGGCTTACTTGCTCCTTTCTTTGGAGTGATTATTGGATCAAAAATTAAGTTATATCTTCGCGATGCAATGATTGAAATGAGTAGACGTGCTCTTACTGAAAACAAAAGCATCTTGTAAGGGGGTGCATTTATAAAGAAGTTAATACCTTAAAAAAGGTGCAGAAATCTTAGCCTTGTTAGAATGAAATTAGTTATGAGTATATAGCAAATTGATGAGCTATGATTTGGTTTTAGTTAGCTGTTGAAATCGTGTCAAAGCATCTTACGGGATTAATTTTGCGCTAAAAATCTTATGAAATTCATTGAATTTTTTTTATATATAAAAGCTTATAAGATGCTCTCTTCATTGAAAATGAGAAAGTTTCAGAAGTTCATTACTTCTCTATGATGTAGGTCCATATCGTCATAATATTTTCCTGTTTCTAATGTTGCAATATTTTTTGCATTTAAAACCTTCATAAGAGGCATTTTGATTTCTTCTTAAATAGGTTTCATTCATATGCCCCTTATTCATGATATGCTCGCAAATAGTTGTGATTGACTCAACATGAATAGGTTCGAAACAAAGAGAATTTTATGCTATTAGGCTTTTTTATACAAATTACAAAACAATAAATTATAAGTATAAATCAAACTGTTAATTTTATTGAAAGATTACAAGATAATTTCTTGATTACTTTTAAATATAAAAAATGAGTTCTTTATGATATTACGTCCATTAGGGTAAAGAAGTTTATGACTGCTCATTTTGTTGAAACCATAATGGAAGGAAATATTTTTTACTCTGTTTAAGTTTTGTTTCATTTACAAGAGTGCCGTCTCATTATGAGAGAGTTTATAGAAGCAAAGAAGTGTATACAAATATAAGGCATTTTCTTGATTCTTTCTTGGAAATTAAAGAATGCTATAGGAAAGATATGAGGTAAGTTTTTTACTACCCAGAGGAAGGAAGACCTGTGATTTAGATCATTTTATGCTTTTCGAATTTTTGAGGACTTTGGCTTAAATTCAAGTGTTATTGCTAAGACTTTTGTTAATTGCCAATTGTTCTGTTGATTTGATTGTCAGTGGAGATTTGGCTCCTAAAATGATAAGGGCCCATGAGAAATCTTGAAACTAAAGAGATTTTACGGCATATACGGCATATTACGTCTTTTCATAAAGAAGCTAAAAGGAAAATGATTTAATGCATTAAAAGAAAAAGAATGCATGAATGTGCATAATCTTATGAATCAATACACAAGAGTTATATTCTGATTTGTATAAATTTGTCAGAATGCTTATCAATGTAAATAATAAAATATTTTAGGGAGTCTATAATGACTGATAAAAACCAGATTGAGAAAGCTGTTTCGCTGGTTGAAGCAGCAAAGCGTTCTGGGGCAGATGCTGCTGATGCTGTTATTGTTCATGCTCATTCTACCAGTGTATCAGTTCGTTTTGGGAAAGTCGAATCGACAGAAGCAGCAGAGAGCAATGATTTTACTCTAAGGGTTTTTGTTGGAAAAAAAGTAGCAAGTGTTTCTGCTAATTTAGGATCTTATCCGCAAGAACTTGCGGAACGTGCTGTTGCGATGGCTAAAGCTTCTCCCGATAGTTTATTTGAAGGTTTGGCAGATAAAGAGTGTTTGGTTAAGTATCCTAAAGATCTTGATCTTTTTGATGATTTTGTACCCAGCAGTCATTTTTTAACAGAAGATGCTTTAAAAACGGAGGCAGCAGCTCTTGATGTTAAAGGTGTAAGCAATTCTGGTGGCGCTGCAACAGCTTATGGCCGTAGTGGGTTTATTCTTGTGACCAGCGATGGTTTTTGTGGAGCCTATCGCTCAAGTTGTTTTTCACGTTCTTGTAGTGCTCTTGCAGGTGAAGGAACACAGATGGAGCGGGATTATGATTATACAACAGCCTTACATTTTTCTGATTTAGAGGCAGCAGAAACTGTGGGAAAGAATGCAGGGCTTGGTGCTGTTCGACGTTTGGGGGCAGTTCGTGCGGCGACTGGGAGCGTTGATGTTATTTTTAATCCGCGTACGGCTCGTGGAATTGCAGGGCATATCGCATCTATGGTCAATGGAGCCTCTGTGGCTCGAAAAACGAGTCTTTTACAGAATTTCCTAGGCAAGGAAGTGATGAAGCCTAATGTTAATGTAACCGATCAACCTTTGCGATTACGTGGAAATGCTTCTCATCCTTTTGATGGAGAAGGGGTAGAGGGGCAAACACTCAATATTATTGAAAATGGTATTTTAAAAAATTGGCTTCTTTCATCATCTACAGCACGTGAATTGGGACTTAAAACAAATGGACACGGTATGCGTTCGGCATCATTAGTGCAGCCGACCAGTACAAATTTTGCTATTGAACCGGGTTTAGTATCGCCTTGCGATATGATAAAAGATTTGCGAAATGGATTTTATGTGACCGAATTATTCGGTCATGGCATTGATTTTATTACTGGTCAGTATAGTCGTGGAGCTTCCGGTTTTTGGATTGAAAATGGTGAAATTGCTTATCCGGTAAGTGAAGTAACGCTAGGTTCTGATTTGCTTCATATGTTAGCACATTTAACACCTGCCAATGATATTGATCGGCGTTATAGTACAGCTGCTCCAACATTGTTAATTGAAGGGATGACACTTGCAGGAAAATAACACGCATCATTCTTCTGATTTAAATCTTTTGCGTGACGTTTGTCGAGAGGCAGGAGATTTAGCAATGCGGTATTTTGGATGCACGTTGGATGTCTGGATTAAAGAAGGTAATTCCCCGGTTAGTGAAGCAGATTTTGCTATTGATCATTTCTTGAAAGAGAGGCTTCTTGGAGCTCGTCCAAATTATGGATGGATTTCAGAAGAAACAAAAGATAATCGAGAAAAACAAGATTATTATGAGCGCTCTTTTGTTGTTGATCCTATTGATGGAACGCGTGGTTTTCTTTCTGGCAATCCTTATTGGTGTATTTCGGTTGCCATTATTGAGAATGGGCGTCCTATTGTGGGCGTTCTACAATGTCCGGCTCAAGGAGATGTTTATACAGCTGTAACGGGTGGAGGGGCAACATTAAATGGGATAAAACTTCCTCGTTTAGCCTTTGAGGTTCATCGAAAATATAAAATTTCACTTGATAAATCGCTCGCACAAAAATTACCAGATGATTTTCTCAATCAAGTCAGTCTTTATCATTATCTTCCTTCTCTTGCTTATCGTATTGTTCTTGTTGCTCAAGATGAAATTGATATCGTATTAGTTCGTCCAAATTGTCATGAATGGGATATTGCCGCTGCTGATCTTATTTTGCAGGAGTGTGGAGGGTGTTTTTTATCGCTTGATGCCCCTTTACTATCTTATGGAATTGAACCTTACCAGTATGGACTTTTAATTGCTGGTAAAAATAATTGCTGTCAAGATATGATAGATGTTGTTCGTCAAACAAAGTTAGTTTAATCACATAAAAGCGCGCTAAAATAATCTAAATGATATGGAGGCACATATGACTGAAACCAAAGGAAAAAAACAATATTTACATCTTGTATTTGGTGGGGAATTAAAAAATCTTAACAGTAATCAATTTAAGAATCCTGATGATTTAGATGTGGTTGGTATTTTCTCAGATTATCAATCCGCTCAAGAAGCATGGCAGGCAAAAGCACAAAGCAGTGTAGATAATGCATTACAACGTTATTACATTGTAGATTTGCATCAGTTTCTTGATGCTGAGTTAGGCGATGCAGAATAAAGCTTGAATATTTGGTTATTATAACCTGTAGATTGCTTCATGCTTTTGTTTAGTCGTCCTTTTCATAGGTACGTTCTTCGGGTAAAATAGAATGCCGTAAAAAAGAATATGCTTGTTGTTTAAAATTCATATGTTTTTTTAAGAAACATCTCCCAAAGCACCCAAGCTCATTTCATAATAGTGTCCGTGCAAGGTATAAAATCCATTATTGCACCACCATCTTTACGCTTAATAAAAATGCAAGACAGTTTCTATCAACCTATTTACAACAGCAATATTATCATGACAGCTATCACTCGAAGTTTATGCTTATATTGTGAATAGTCACTCTGCTTTTGAATGGGGTATGAGACACTAATGCGTTAAGATTAATAAAAAGAGTAGCATTATTAATGATAGCAATTATTACTCTGTTGAGATTATTAGCACTCGTTACTTATCTATTGGAATTTTTTCAACGAGTTATTACTATAAGCTTAGAAACCATGAAAGTCGTTAGAAACTTTACCAAAATTAGAAACTTAGAGAAACTAAATAGATTTATGAAGTTAACTTACCTCATAAGGGGTTCTTGAGTACTCATTTAAAACTACAATCTATAAGTTAATCATTTTGTGTTGATTATATACAATCTTAAAAGGAATAATATATCATTGCGACCTCCTGAAAAGAGAGGATTTAAAATTTTGAAAACTCTTATTTAAATTGCTTTAAGACTTTTAAGAAATTCTCTATTAAACAAGATTAGATTTTTCTGGATTACCTTTAAGAGATTATATCACAATTTAAAATGAGAACTCTATACTATTCAAAAGTTTTTTAAGATTAGTTTGACATATTCATTTTATTGAAATGAAATAATAGAGATTGATCTTTCTTTTAAACACATTTTATTTATTGTATTTATATTAGGTTGTAATGTCTATATGGGTTATTTTTTGAAAAATTGACAATACCTAACATATGTAAAAATAAGCTTTTTCTCTAAAATACCAACGTGCAAAATTCAAAGTCTCATTAAAATCATAAGAAGTATTTATTCAGTGAGTTGAAAAAATTGATACAATCTATGTCATAGGTTTATCATTTATATTTTAAAAATTATAATCGACTGAAATGTAGTTTTGTTATTTTTGAGTAAGATTTTTTATAGGGTGCAGAATGAAGTGATAAAATCGATATAAGTTACAAAATTTAATTAAAAGAGATTTAAATATTTAAATAATGTGTATATGTATTGAATTTTCTCATGGATTAAGCTTTTTTTATTTAAGATATGGATGATATTAAAAAATATGGATGCAACCAATAGAGTTGATGAATTTTTTAACAAAATAAGTATATAGATATCTTAAAATAGCTGGATGAGGTGATTTTAAATGGTAGAATTAAAGGCACATACGGCTCTTTTAAGCTATCGGATGATTGGTTTTTGCTTATGTCCTGTTATTCCTTTTTATTTGTTCTTTCGTGCTATTCGTGGAAAAGAAGAGTGGTGTCGCAAAAAAGAGCGTTTAGGTAAAAGTTCTCATATACGCCCCCAAGGTTCGTTAGTTTGGTTGCATGCAGCAAGTGTTGGAGAAACACTTGCACTTGTTCCACTTATAAATTATATTTTATCATTGGAAATCAATGTATTAATGACAACTGGGACGGTGACATCTTCTACTCTTGTGAAAAAATATTTTGGTAATAAGTTGATTCATCAATATGCTCCTTTGGATTTAGATTTTGCAGTGCGCCGTTTTATTCGTCATTGGAAGCCTGATCTCGTCTTAATTTGTGAATCAGAAATTTGGCCTCTTCGTATTAAAGAACTTGCAAAAATGCGTATTCCGCAGATTTTGGTTAATGCCCATATGTCTGAACGTTCTTTTAAAGCTTGGCAAAAACGACGTATTCTTGCCAAACATATTTTTAAGGATATTGATTTGGCGATTGGTCAAAATGAAAGAGATGTAGCTTATTACCATACACTTGGCGTAAAATCTGTTACGTTTTCTGGTAATCTCAAGGCTGATGTTTTTCTGGTTGAAAATCAAGAATTGCTTGCACGTTATCGTAATGCTATCGGCAATCGCCCAGTTTGGGCAGCTGTTTCAACGCATGAAGGGGAAGAGGAGATTGCTTTTGAGGTCCATAAAATTGTTAAAAATTATTTGCCAGATTTATTAACAATTATTGTACCTCGTCATCCTGAACGTTCAGAAGATCTTATCAGAAAATGCGATAATAAGGGATTAAGTTTTATTCGTAGGAGTAGAGACGCTGTTCCAAACATGAATACCGATATTTTATGGGGAGATACCATTGGAGAAATGGGACTTTTTCTTCGCTTATCGAAAGTTTCTTTCGTTGGTAAATCGTTATGTGGAAATGGTGGACACAATCCATTGGAATTGGCTTTGCTTGGTTCCGCTATTTTGACAGGGCCTCATGTTTCAAATTTTCAAGAGATGTTCAAACAATTTCTAACGCATGATGCAGCATATATGGTTCAAGATACAAAACAGCTTGCTATTCAGGTGTATAAGCTTTTAACAAATGAAACATTGCGGCAAGAAATGGTTGATAAGGCTCATGAAGTGGCGACAGGTATGGCAGGTGCATTTGAGCGCACATTAAAGATTTTAGATCCATTTTTACAACCCCTTGTAATACAAACAGGTTTACGTCAGCGTCAGGGTAGATATGCATATTAGCGCCCCTCGTTTTTGGTGGAAAAATAAAAGCTTTTTGCGTTTTGTGTTAGCTCCAGTTTCATGGGGGTATGGTTATTTTTCAAGTCGTTTTATGACAAGACAGCCTCCCGTGATTGATCTGCCAGTTTTGTGTATTGGAAATTTTACATGTGGCGGTGCGGGTAAAACGCCGGTTGTTATTGCTTTTACAAAAGTGGCTAAAGAACTTGGTTTCGTACCTGGTATCGTATCTCGTGGTTATGGTGGATCAGTTAAAGGGGTACATCTTGTAAATGAAAAATATGATACTCCATATAGTGTTGGAGATGAGGCACTTTTACTTGCACCGCATGCTTTTGTAGCTGTATCACCTAATCGTTATGCAGCGGCACAACGGCTTAAACAAGAGGGATGTAATCTTATTTTAATGGATGACGGATTTCAAAGTCGCTGTCTTTATATGGATTATGCGTTACTCGTTGTTGATGCGATGCGCGGTTTTGGTAATGGAGCTGTCTTTCCAGCAGGACCTTTGCGCGTACCATTAAAAACGCAGTTTTCTTTTATGGATAGTGTTTTATTGATTGGTCACTCCGATGCGCCTGATAATGTCGCTTTTCTTGTTTCGCGTACTGGAAAGCCTTTATATCGTGCTCATCTTAAAGCCAGTGCATCTGATGAGGTTTCAGGAAAATCATTTTTGGCATTTGCTGGTATTGGCAATCCAGATAAATTTTTTAAATCTATTAAAGAATTGTCTGGTCATGTGGTGCAAACTTACATATATCCAGACCACTATTTTTTCACAGATAAAAATTTAAAAAGCCTTATACAAAAGGCTAAAATGCACAATTTATGGCTAACAACAACAGCTAAAGATTATACCCGTATACAGACAATTCACATGCAAAAAGATTTGAAAAATCTTATTATCTTTGATGTGAATGTCGATTTTGTTCAAAAAGACTTCTGTCGTATGGTCCTTGAAGAGGTCATGACCCGCTTTAGAAAACGTTCCCTTGAATTTTCTTGTCTAAAAGGCAAAAGCTAAATTTATAGCTTTCGAGGGGTTATTTTTCTTTTGTTTTTAACAATTGCTTGAGATATGGGTTGCACTCAAGTTCGCGCTGATAGGAGATTTCACAACTAGCATATGCTTCTTGGCGGTGATGATTCCAATATTTTAAATCATCTATAGGGATTTTTTGCCCGCTAACAGCACAAATGGTATAGGTACCATATTCTATAATGTCATATCCGTTATTAGAATAATGAATTTTTGCTTCGCGTTCACCATTGGGAAACATTATAACTCCTTCTTACTTGATACAAGAGATTCAAGAAAAGTGCCATAAAATGTATTATAAAGTCGAGAGTTAATTTTAAAATATTTTTCTTGTAAAAATGATGCATGGCTTATTTTCTGCCAAAAAGCCGTTCTATATCTGCCAATTTGAGTTCAATATAAGTAGGGCGTCCATGATTACATGTACTTGTATTAGGTATTGCCTCCATTTGTCGTAATAGTGTGTTCATTTCTTCGGGGCGTAAAAGGCGCCCTGACCGTATTGAGCCGTGACAGGCCATCGTTGCTGCAACATAATCAAGCATTGCTTTTAAATTATTTGTTGTATCATACTCAGCGGCCTCATCTGCGAGATCTTTAATAAGGGCTTGGACGTTGATTTCTCCTAACATGGAAGGTGTTTCACGCACAACAATTGCTCCTGGTCCAAATGGTTCTATTCCTAATCCAAATTTTTGCAAAGCATCTTTATGCGTTAAAAGGCATGTTGCATCCTCTTCAGAGAGTTCTACAATTTCAGGAATAAGTAATAACTGTGAAGGAAGTGGTTTGGAATAAAGTGCATTTTTGAGTGCTTCATAAACCAATCGTTCGTGAGCTGCATGCTGATCGACAATGATCAAACTATCTTGTGTTTGGGCGATAATATAGTTTTTATGGATTTGTGCTCTGGCCGCTCCTAATGGATAAGATAACTCTTCTGATGAAGATGTCGTGCTTGGAATGTATGCATCCCCACTTGGTGTATTTAAGCCCTCCATAATAGGAGCGGCATCTTCTTTTAAATCAAAAGAGTGAGTACTATCCAATGGTTTTTGGACCATTGAAGCGCTGGTAAAATGATGAGGTTGTGAACTGTAAGAAGAGAACTGGTGCGTGTTCTTAAAACTGCCTAATGGTTGTTGTGCCAATGATTGTTGTGTTTGAAATGCAGCAAGCATTGCTTCAGAACGGGTTGAAGTAGGACGAATACCAGATTGTTGCAATGCTTCACGAATAGCTCCAACAATCAAACCACGAATTAATCCTGGATCACGGAATCGTACATCAGCTTTGGCTGGGTGAACATTAACATCTACCTCAGCAGGTGGGAGGTCAATAAAAAGAATAGCGACAGGATAACGATCTCGTGTCATGACATCAGCATAAGCGCCTCGGATAGCGCCCCATAGAAATTTATCACGCACGGGACGTCCATTAACATAAGCAAATTGATGAAGGCTGTTATTTCGGTTGAAAGATGGCAAACAGGCAAAACCTGTTAAGCGCACCGCTTCGCGTTCAGCATTCAGCGCAATGCTATTAGGGGCGAATTCTTTTCCCATAATCTGCGTAATACGTTGTAATTGTCCTTGAATATTATTTTCTGTAGCAGACAATTCCATAGATGTTCTGTCTAGTCCTGAAAGAGAAAAGCGGATATGTGGAAATGCGATAGCAATTCGCTTAATCATATCGCTAATAGCATTTGTTTCAGCCCGATCAGTTTTCATAAATTTTAATCGTGCCGGCGTGACAAAGAAAAGATCACGAACTTCAACAATTGTTCCAAGATTCGCAGCAGCTGGTTTGGGTCCTACAATTTTTCCTGCAGTAACGGAAATTTCAGCAGCGCTCTCAGCATCTTTTGTTCGTGAAATGAGTTTAAGTTTAGCAACAGAACCAATAGAGGGGAGGGCTTCTCCTCTAAATCCAAGGAAGCAGATATTGTGTACGTCATCGGTAATCTTTGAGGTACAATGGCGAGAAACTGCTAAAGTTAATTGATCTGCAGGAATTCCATAACCATTATCACTCACCTTTATAAAATTTTTTCCACCATTTACTGTAATAATTTCAATGCGTGTTGCACCAGCATCAATAGCGTTTTCAACAAGTTCTTTGACAACATTTGCTGGTCGTTCAATAACTTCACCGGCGGCGATTTGATTAATAATATTTTCGCTAAGATGGCGTATAATCATAATAAATTCTAACAGGAAACTTAAGGGTTCTATAGAAAATTATGATAACATCATTTGCGCGACATTCAAGAATAAGAGAGCATGAGAGGTATTATTTTTACAATACCTCCTATTTTATTTTATGTTAACAAGTCGGTTGGAAAAAACATAAAAATAGTTTTTATCACTTTAAAATAGCTTGCACCAATTTATCATCTAGGTCAAAAAAAGAAACAATGTAAAAAGGGAAGGCAATATATATGGCGCGTATAAGCGGTATTTTAGCAGATAGTGATATACAAGCTTTGATTGAGAATAACTTTCTCAAGGCTCAGTATCCATTTGATAGATCTCAAATACAACCAGCAAGTCTTGATCTTCGTTTAGGGGAGAAAGCTTATCGTATACGTGCTTCTTTTATGCCGGGACCTGATACAAAAGTTTTGGATAAGCTTGAACGGTTAAAGTTGCATGAGTTTGATTTACGAGACGGAGCCGTTTTGGAAACGGGGTGTGTTTATATTGTTCCTCTTTTGGAAAGTTTAGCTTTACCAGAATTCTTATCTGCTGTTGCCAATCCCAAAAGTTCTACAGGACGATTAGATATTTTTACACGTGTCATTACGGATAATGCTCAGGAATTTGATAAAATTTGTGCTGGTTATCATGGTCCACTTTATTTGGAAATTAGTCCACGCACATTTCCAATTTTGGTGCATACAGGCTCACATTTATCACAGCTTCGGTTTAGAAAAGGGCAAAGTTATTTAAATGAAATAGAGTTGCACACTTTGCAAAGGCAAGAAACACTGATATCGGATGATTTTCCTAATATTAGTGTTGGTGGTATTGGTCTTTCCATTAATTTAAAGGGAGACGAAAACGGGCTTATAGGTTATCGTGGTAAACATCATACAAGTGTTATTGATATTGATAAACGTGCCGTTGCCCACGTTTTAGATTTTTGGGAACCTCTTTTTGATCGTGGTCAAAGGGAGTTGGTTCTTGATCCTGATGAATTTTACATTTTAGTTTCACGAGAGTCTGTTCATGTGCCTCCGCTTTATGCCGCAGAAATGACACCTTTTGATCCTTTAGTTGGCGAGTTTAGGGTGCATTATGCAGGCTTTTTTGATCCAGGATTTGGGCATAAGGAGGCGGGTGGAAAAGGAGCAAGAGCGGTTTTAGAAGTGCGGAGCCATGAAGTTCCTTTTATCTTAGAGCATGGTCAAATTATTGGCCGTTTGGTCTATGAGCATATGCTTAATCGACCATCAACCCTTTATGGACATGATGTTGGATCACATTATCAAGCACAGGGTTTAAAGTTGTCCAAGCATTTTAAATGAGTTGGGAACCACGAATTTTGATAACATGTATGCAGAAAGCGTATTTTAGATAAAAAAAATTTTGTGCTTCGCAAAACCGGCGTCATGCATTCTATTTTTAATTTCCAAGGTTATTTCATCTCTTGCATTTGAGAGGGTATGAGAGGCATTTTTACTTCTTTTTTCAAGAGGTTCTATCTATACGAACTCCCTTTATGATGTGCAAAAGAATAGTTTTGATTATTTCATCATGACAAAATTTACTATATTCAATATGTTATTCATATTTATTATTATAATAAATCAATAGGTTAATAAAATTCAATATAACAGTAGCTACTCACTTTTCAAAGTAAATATGCGAGATTGGATGCTGCAATTGACTCAATTTTTCTAGAGTGTAATAACCAGTATATTTTATTCCGTATAAAAATTATCCTTAAGAGTTAATAAATAAGTTTTCACTCCAGTTTAGTAACAATTATTTTCAATAAACATTGTTCTAATTTTAGTAACTCATTTATAGCCTCAAGATATAATATTGCTAGAAAATTATTCAATTAAATATGAAGAGTTTCTATTGGTATGAACATTAAAAGTTTTTATGCTTTATGTGAATTAGGCACTATGCATGAATAAGTAACAGATCTCAGTTTTGAATATTGATATAAGAAGATTTCTGCATGTATGCGACAGCTTTATTTCCAGTATTAATAAAGGATTTTTTCATCTTTTGGGGGAGATTATGGTTTATACTTAATGACACTCTATATTCTTAAAACTGATAATGTAAGGACCTTTGGAGGGAGAAGCAACTTTAAATTATAACTAATTAAGCTACGGAGCAATCGCTTTCGAAGAGGGATTACTTTAAAGAGAGTATAACATTTTAATTGCACATGAAGAATATATGAGTAGATACGTTATTAATGATACTTCATACTGTGAGATTTTAAATTTGGATAAGAGCAATAAAGACGTTGTTTTTATCAATTAGTTTTTTTAGAAAGTTGCAGTCTCTGTTGCTTCTATCTATTCAATAGAGTGTTTTGGGAGAATAGCGAATAGGTAGGTACATGGATTCGCTTTTATGCGTTTTTAGGATGTCTTCTCTTTTCATTTAGGAACAATGGTGCCATCAATGATTATTTCTTCAACACTTGATTATCGTAAGGCAGCAAAGCGTCGTCTTCCTCCCTTTCTTTTTCACTATATTGATGGTGGGGCTTATGCTGAAGAAACGATGCGACGCAACTGTAAAGATCTTCAAGCTCTTGCACTGCGTCAAAGGATTCTAAGGCAAGTTGGTGAAGTTGATCTTTCAATCAAACTTTTTGATCAGACACTTGATTTACCGATTGTACTTGCACCTGTTGGTCTAACGGGCATGTATACACGTCGTGGAGAGGTAAAAGCAGCGCGTGCCGCAGCGGCAAAAGGGATTCCTTTTACTCTATCCTCTGTTTCAGTTTGTCCCATTGCGGAAGTGCAAGAAGCGGTTGGAGGTGCATTTTGGTTTCAACTTTATGTTCTCAAAGATCGCGGTTTCATGCGTGATGCACTAGAACGGGCTTGGTTAGCTGGTGTACGCACGTTGGTTTTTACAGTTGATATGCCAGTTCCTGGTGCACGTTATCGTGATGCGCATTCGGGGATGTCTGGTCCTTATGCTGGATTACGTCGTTTTTTACAAGCGTTTACTCATCCATATTGGGCTTGGAACGTTGGTGTTATGGGGCGCCCCCATGATCTTGGAAATGTCTCCACTTATCTCAAAAAGAAAATTGCATTGGATGATTACGTTGGTTGGCTTGGTGCAAATTTCGATCCATCAATTGGTTGGCATGATTTACAATGGATTCGCGATTTTTGGAAAGGAAAAATGATTTTGAAAGGTATTCTTGATCCAGAAGATGCACGAGAAGCAGTAAAATTTGGTGCGGATGGTATTGTTGTTTCTAATCACGGCGGACGTCAGCTTGATGGTGTATTATCAACAACACGAGCATTGCCTGCAATTGCGGATGCTGTAAAGGATCATTTGACTATTTTAGCGGACTCAGGTGTTCGTTCTGGTCTTGATGTTGTACGCATGATAGCACAAGGTGCGGATGCTGTTATGATTGGCCGTGCTTTTGTTTATGCGCTTGCAGCAGCAGGTAAGAAAGGTGTTATGCATCTCCTTGATCTTTTTGCCAATGAAATGCGGGTAGCTATGACACTGACCGGTACTCAGACAATCAAAGATATTACACGCAAGAGTTTAGTAAATATAGATGTTTTTAAGCAATGAAAGCAATATGTTATACTGCTTTCAGAAAAAGAAAGTCTTTTTATAGAGGAGCATAATTATATATTTTACAAATATGTTGACAGTTAAATTTAAATAGAAAAGATCAAAAAGCTCCTCTATAAAAACACAGAAAATACTCAGTAACTAAAATAATACTCCGTAAATACAATAATACTTAACGCAAAAATCTTAATAATAATAAACACAAAAAAAACACTAATAACATTGCATACATCTTTTACTTATTTTATTAAAATCTCATTCTACGGATAAAAAGGAACAAGCGCTGATATTAAAGGTAAAACAACTGTTGATATAGAAAAAATAGCTATAAATAATGCTGTGAGCATTTTTCCCTCCTATATATAAAAATATAATATGTTAATTACTTCTTTCCCACATTAGCATAAAACGTAAATTTATAAGCTTCATTTAGTTTTATTTTAATATAGAATAATATTAATTATTATATATAAATAAAATTATTAAAAATGTCAATATGTATTTATTGAAAGCTATAATTATAATAAAAAATGGATCTAATAAATAATATTCCTATAATCTATATATTATTTATATTAATTTTATTTGGTAATATATTATATGGATATGATATTTTTTTATGGAGTACATTTTTAAGCAATGAAAAAAATACCCATACTATCTTTAAAAAAGCTCGTTTACTGAGAGCAAAACTGCGTGAATTAATGTGCTTTTCTTTCTTATTTTCTTGCATCATCAATGATTTATGATGTTTTTGAACTGGCGAGCATATTAGGAAGCAGTTGAATATTTTTTGTATAGTATGTCGTTTCTAACACTATTTATGCGTTCTCGATTGATTTTATAACTTGTTAAAATATCCAGTTCGTTTTTATTGCAGATGGGGATGGTGGGGGGGCCTAATGATACAAATTGGCATAGAATGTTTTGTTCTATAAGCGATTTAACAATTGCATCTCCAAGCTTCTCCTTTGATACTATGCTCTTCATAGACAACAACAGATTGGTGAGATTGGCATAACTCTAGCACTGATCTATTATCTCAAAGTTGAATGGTTGGCACACTTGTAAGCGTTGGGATAACTTCATGTTTTTTGAAGCTCTTTAGCAACATCAAGACAAATCTGAACAGTTTCTTCAGTAGCAAGTAAGAGAACATCTTTTCCTTTTTTAAACAGAAGTTTTGCTGATATCAATTTTTGAAGTATTTTTATGAATATTCATAACAGCACGCTTTCCTAAACCTATATAAATAGGTACAAGATTACTCAGAGTAGAAAGAATTACAGTTTCCATTTGATCGAATTTCTACTCGTAAGTAATTGGATAATATTTACTTTATCGCTGAATAAAAAAGAAAAGTTTTTCTCTCTTTAAATAGAGGATGGATTGTCATCTAGCCAATAGGGATAGTTTGCGAGAAATTTGTTCGATGCAAAACGACTTAATATTGCAGTTACTTTGTATCATTTGAAGCTGTGAAAAGAAGGCTAAGATAGATGAAAGAATGTAAAAAATGATGGATACATTTTAAGATAAAAAATTATAATTTTGTTAATTCTACACCAGTTGCTGCCGATATTGGTGGCAAAAGAAATTTGATCAAAAAATATCAAAATTATTTGAGAACATTCCTCATGGCATGTAGATTAAACCTTTTTGTTGGTATGGGTGAGATTTTCTTTGAGCAGAAATTGATTCTATCTCCTGAAATCAGCAATAATCTCTCAGGTTATGTCGTAAACTTTTTAGGGATGTTACAACGCCACTATCGTCCTTTTATGAAAAATTTAGCATTTCAGATGAGCAGTTGTGAGGAATTTCAACGTTTAATACAGCAAGATCCAGAAACTCTCACGGATTTAGAACGGGCTTCAAGATTTTTATATTTACAGCGATTAAGTTTTAGAGGGAATGTAAATCGTACGATGAGAGTAGAAAACCATCGTAGCGCGCGGGGGGCTTAAGCCTTTCCAATTTGAATGCGTGCTAAAACTTATTTTCCACTGTTTAGCAGGTGTTAGCATTGAACATTTAGACTGGTCTGATTTTATTGTGCGTTATGATCGCCTAAAAATCTTGTTTTATCTTTCACCACTTTAATTGTGGTTTTGAAGGTTATTAAAGAAAGGATTTTTATAAGCGGGAGGATTATCAGCCGATGTCTAAGCTGCTTGCATAATAAGAGGGAGTTTTTTGTCTTTAAACAATATGCTAGAAATTCAAAAAACTTTAGTTAGCTTTATAAAAGAGGTTACACCATCTTATACAGACTGCTCTGCAAATAACACAATTGCTGGTAAGGAATGGGGCATCACCAATTTTGATTTCTAAAAAAGAAACAATACGTATTAAATAGTCTTTAACTTTGTAGATTTTTGAGAATCCTTTCAGAATCTTTTGAAAAAAGTGAACTGATAGAAGATATTTCTATCAAAATATAGCAACTTTTCTAACAAGTTAGGAATAAATCTAAAAATATATATTAAATATAAAAACAGTACGATATGTAGGCAATCTCGGCTTTAGAAACAAGAATCAAAGCGTATAAAGTTGCATAGAAGTGAGATTGAGACATATCATTTTTATGATTCAATAAAAAATAAAAATTAAAGAAAAAATTTTATATCAAAAATTTAAGGTGGTTTAAAAGGTGGACGGGCAATGCATGGAAGGATGAGCGAGAAGGTGAATTAGGGGAGAGCGATTTATAGATTATCAGTATCTTTGTAAAAGTATCTTCTCAAGATAAATATTGTGATGAAATAGATTGTAGTTGAATGTTCGAAAAGATAATACGCACTCTTAACTTTTCCGTTATACACATCAGAATAAAAGCCGTGAAAAGCACGGTCTTATTACAAACTTTCTCTAAAGCAGTACATGAGTTTGCAAGATATTACAGTAATATTTTAAAAGAAGGATTTTATTTCAGGAAAAAATTATCTTAAAATAGTAAAGCAATATTCTTCAAGAAATTGCTAGGCGACTTTTGAAAGTAAAAAAGCTAAGTTAAAAAATAAAAGCAAAAATGGTTGTTGGTTTTCTCAACTGGAGTTGCATGTCATTTTCCACATAGGGAATTTACCTATAGAAAAATTAACAGCCAAGATCATTCACAATGTTTTCCCGCCACTTTAGCATGAAAAAGCAGATACAGTGCGAAAGTATTTGCCTTATCGTCAACATCATTATTATAATTAGGAAGCTGAAACAACATCATTTACAAATCACATAAAAGCCTTACCATTATTCATTATATAGCTCCGTAGATTGCTTTTCTTCAAGCATGCCAGCCCCTAGATGTTATTTTTGTTGAAAACAGAACCTTTGTGTATGATCAGTTCTTTGAACGACGATAGTAGTGCAATCCATAAAATCTTTTCTCATCTTCTTTTGATAGGATAACAAAGATGTCCTTAGAATACATCAATAGACTCAATCATTTTACACAAACATAATCTGTTGAATCCTTTAGTTTCAATTCAGACATCTCAGTCATTCTAATTAAATCTAATCGACCACCAGAGTGTTTTAATCCTTTAAGTGCTTTTACTTTTAATCTGAATGTATCCACCTCTTTCAAATCTTTTCATTGATTGATGTTTCAGAGGAATTATATTTTTATCACTTTATTTTCCGTTTATCTCTCCAACCACATAAACGTTCACCTTGTTCGTTATGTTTTAAAATATCTCTCGCCAAATTTGGACTAATGACATTGATATCTTGTCGATTCAAATAAATTGGCAGCCATCCAATACAAGAAGTTCGTTCATTCGTCACGCAACCAGCTAGAAAGCTTAGTGCGCACATCAGCATCACTTTTCTTATTAATTTCATTTTCTACCTCAAGCCGTGTTGTCGCTATCTTGAAATCTTCTTTTGTTTGCTTTTGCTTCTCAACTTTTTTCCCAAGAAAAAAGGCTTTGACTAAAGCTATAAGAAAAGCTGCTATGAGCGCTGACGTCATTGTCAGATATTTTTTTATCCATAAAATCATAGGCGGTGTTCCTGAAAACGTTTAGCAATGTATATCATAGCCGTACAAGCAGCTAAAACCATAATGCCTGCTAGAACCCATTGAACAGGACCATTTCCTGCAAAAAGACCTCCAAGCCCTGAAAAAGAACCTATGATTGGTGCAAGAGCTTCTACTTTGCAAATACCTGTTACGCCTTCTGGTTCTACTACATGATAATTGGGGGCAACATGAGCTCCTTTTGCCCACAATCCTGCTTCGGTTGCTCGGCGATTGACAAGACCTTGGATACGTTTTCCTCCTACTCTTGTCCATTTTTGCAATTCGGTTGGTATCGCTTCATATTCACCTTTATTAAGCTTTTTTAAAAGTGTAGAATTGCGAAATGCTGTGATTCCTACATTATAGCAAAATGATACTAATGCCGCGAATTGTTCATCGTTTAAAGGAACGGTAACGGCTTTTTCAACAACAGCTTCATACTCCCTCAAGTCCTGACAAAGGATTTTTTCAGCTTCTTTTTCCGTAATTTGCATGTCTTTGTGGACGCTTGGGGCACCAGCAGCACTTGTATGTCCATAACCAATTGTCCAGACACCACCAGAATCTTCATAAGCTGATAAACGTAAGCCTTCCAATTGCTTAATCAATACAAGCCCTTCTTTTGATATTTTTCGCATTATTTTTACCTATAAAAAACTACACAAAGCAGGATATGAATTAAAAACTTACATCTACTCATTTTTAAGAACAGAACAGCGAAAGGGCATAATAAATTCAAAACATCCATAGTGGATTATTTTAAGATCCATATCATTTTTTTGAATAAAGATTATGCTAAATACTATTCATTTTGCAGCAATTGATCTCCATCTAAAGACAATAACTTTATAATAATTCCATTTATAATCAGATAGATTTCACTCATAAACTCTTACAGTTGATCTAGAATGATTTAGAAGAACTTTACTTCAAAAAACTTCAATAATTCCGATGACAAAAAGCACTTTTAACAAAAAATAAGAGACATAATAACTAATGAAATAATTAGGTGTTGATTTTTAAGTAATTTCAAAATTCATAAATTGCACCACAGAATTTTTTTATAAAAACAAAAAAACATTATAATTTAACATTATACATCTAAAATTTATCTTAGAATCAATAAAGCATATACATAACGTGTTATACATATTTAATAAAAAAATCTATAGTTAATTTAATTATTCTTTGTTTTTTCTCCTAATTGCTTAATTTCATTAAAAAATACCTTTATGAAGGATTTCAAATAAACTGTTACATAAAAAACATAATGGATATTTCCCCTCTCTTGCAGTCTGTTTTCAACTGAAACAATATATTAGTGGAGCATATTCAATATATAGACCAATGATATTTGATAGTTTTTTTAAGAATATTGTACTGTAATAAATTTGAACAAGTAGTTCAGTTTCATATGAAGCATTTGGTGGGGCGTTCGGGTCCAATGGTATCATCTTTGTCTGGCGTTGTATTGGCTACGTTTCCAGCAGCCTCTTAAACAAATCAATCAAGCTATTGAAATCTTTTTAGAGGCAATAGCACAAGAGACACAAAAGATTTTGACAAAAGGCTGCTTGAAAATATAGGAATCTCTCTCCTCCTAGCATCCCAGCCCATTTACATAACATAAAAAATAAAAAGGCAATGAGATGATATTTGATGATGGCAATAGATATGTAATAATACGTGAGTGTGCACAGCTTTTTAGTATATCCACAACAACGATTCGCTATTAGATGCTTCAAGGGGGGGGGCCGGAGCCATATAAGCTAGGGAGAGCAGTGAGGTGGAGAAAGAAAGAGACTTTAGCATTTATTCCAGAGAAAAATACGGAGCAAATAACAACAGATTAGATAAAATCGTATAAACCCTAGAAGGTAATCTTCAAACAGATAATCAAATAAAAAATCTATATATTTCAATATGCTAAACACAAAAAGTGGTGCCGCATGCCGGATTCGAACCAGCGACCCCATCATTACGAATGATGTGCTCTACCAACTGAGCTAATGCGGCATAGGTTTGTAAGTCAATGAAACAAAACTAATTTGAGGGTAATAGCTAAAAGTACGTATAAAAGCAAGAATGCATTTTTTCAATAATTTATACATATGATAATAATTTGAAGGAGAAGTATGTAAAAGTCAGAGGAAAGTATTCTTTGACCTTAATGCTATAAAATGCTTTCCAATTTACGATAGCACTTAAATTAAGAAGCTGGGAATGTAGATCTTTAGGATGAAAAATGGTGTCAAGATAACTTAGTAAAGATAAAAACATTTTCTGATTCTTAAGAAAGAAATTTGTTGTATAAGTGATTGGGAAAATAAAGATCATCATAAACCTTTTATAATGTGCAAATAAGATGAGTAGAATTATTTGAAAAGTTACTTCTCATTTTTATGGGAAGAAAAAGGGAGGAGGATTAATAAAATTAATCACGTTTTTTTATTTAAGAGGGAGTAAAAATCATGTCGGATGAAGATCGGCTGATAGAACTAGAAATGAAGCTAGTTTACCAAGAAAAATTCATTGAGGAACTTTCTCGAGTGGTAACTGATCAATGGAAAAGTTTGGATGAGATATCTAAAAAAGTTGATGTTTTAGCGAAACGATTTTCAGATTTAAAAGAACAGAGTGTGACTGAAGCTGTTATTTTACCATTTTCTCAATAGAGAGAAGATGCTTAAAATTTTTCTGCTAATAGTCTCTTGGATTTTTTTAGATGTAATAGGGTGGATGTCACAATGGGAGTAAGATGCGAAATATTCTTTATTACAATTGCAATTATTTACAGATTGGTTTTTGTTTAACGCATTTTGTTAGACTTGTAGAATAATTTTTATAAGCTTCTTCATTAATTTCAAGAAGTTCCAATTTTATAAGGAGTGCTGATATTAGAAGACGTTTTTTTATATGTGATTTCTAGTACTAAAATTAAGAAAAGTTTTTGTAGAGTATAAAGGAACATCCATAAAAATATATGAACTTCAATATGTTAAGTTTTTTCTGTACAGAGTTTTCTATAGATGGGAGTTAGGTTTATTCGCTAGTTTTTATTAAATTGATACAAATGAAGTAATGTTATCATTATCTATAGAAATCATAAGTGAGCCCGTATAATTTATAACTGAGCGCATATATTTATAATAAAGCGTTTTAATCCATTCTGATGATCAAATGATTTTCAGTTGTTTTAATAGGGTGAGGTGCTCTAAGCGATACCTGTTGTGTATAGTACAGAGAGCTCTAGAAGTTTTTTTCAAGATCAAATGTACTCTTCGTTATATGTATATGATATTTTGTGAAAAGGCTTTTGTTTTTCGTAATTTAAGATACAAAATACTATTGCTAAAGCACCAAAGATAGACCATGCGGGTAAATAAGTGAGAGTAATGCAAATTGAGGACAGAAAATCAGGCATTACCTTGCATAGAGATTGATTAAGGTGATAGATATCTGTTTGCAGAAGGCTTGTTAAAATTTTATTAAAGGGGGTTGTTGTCCAATGTGATGTGATTACAGAGTGTGTGTTATCAATGACCAATGCTATAATGGTTAGTGTAACGAAAATGAAGGACATTAATTTAAATAAAGGGTGGAGCATATTTTTTCTTAAAACTTCAACGGGACATACGTATAATGCACAAAAAAATAAGGAGTTGCATTATGATAAGAAAATAAGTTTACGTTTGTTTTGTGTTTTTTGAAAGAGGTGCCTAATTTTTCAATAAAAGTTGAGGTTAGGTTCAACAAAAGTAGTGAGGCATGATGCTTGAAAAAAAGCACGATGAATTGAAGCGTAGCCTTCAAAATCGCCATATTCAAATGATTGCTTTGGGTGGCGTTATTGGGACAGGGCTTTTTTATGGGTCAACCGAGGCAATTCAATTAGCTGGTCCCTCAGTCATTTTGTCTTATCTTATCGGCGGGCTTATTATGTATTTCATTATGCGAATGCTTGGTGAAATGTCAGTAGAAGAACCATCTTCAGGAGCATTTAGTTTTTTTGCTTATAAATATTGGGGGAGATTAGCTGGTTTCATAACAGGTTGGAATTATTGGTTTCTTTATATTCTTGTGAGCATGGCTGAACTTACAGTGATAGGGTTTTACCTTGATCATTGGGTTTTGATTGATCATTGGAAGGCATCTTTCATTGTTCTTTTATTTGTTACATTCATTAACTTGTTTAATGTTCGTTTTTATGGAGAATTTGAATTTTCTTGTGCTTTGATCAAAGTGGCCGCTGTTATTGGTATGATTATTTTTGGAATTTTTCTCATTGTCACTGGACTAGGGGAAAATCATGCGAATATTAATTATCTTTGGGACCATGGCGGTTTTTTTCCTTATGGAGCAGCAGGGGTTGTTTTAGCAACTTCTGTAGTAATGTTTTCTTTTGGAGGAACAGAGCTTATTGGTATTGCTGCTGGAGAGGCATCTAATCCACAAAAAACAATTCCAGCGGCTATTCGTCAAGTTATGTGGAGGATTATAATTTTTTATATTGGTTCTATCAGCATTATTATGATAATCAGCCCTTGGAATATGATTGGAAAAAATGGTAGTCCTTTTGTCACAATTTTCGAGACTATAGGAATTCCTGCTGCTGGTCATATTTTGAATTTTGTGGTGATTATGGCTGCTATTTCTGTTTACAATAGTGGCATTTATTCTAATGGCCGTATGCTTTATAGTTTAGCTGTACAAAAAAATGCACCACATATTTTTAGTAAACTGAGTGCTGCTCGTGTTCCTTATATTGCTATCCTTTTTTCATCATTCTGTACGGTGTTGATTGTCGTTGTTAATGCTCTTGTTCCTGATAATAGTTTCATGCGGATCATGGCTCTTGCAACTGCAGCAGCAGTGATTACTTGGGCTATTATTGTTATTGTTCATTTGAAATTTCGCAATGCCCATAAGAACAGAAAAGGCAACTTTACTTATGCGTTTGGTTTATATCCTTACGCTAACTATCTTTGTCTCTTCTTTCTTGCTTTATTATTTTGCATTATGTTTATCAGTGGTTTTGGGCAAAATGGATTGATGACTCGACTTTTTGATATGATAGGAATAAGCGTGCCTTTTCTTGAAACATATATTCCTGTACAGATGCCTGATATGAGTTTGGCAGTCATTATTATTCCTCTATGGTGCTTATTATTACTTTTAGGTTATAAACTGAAACGATAGAGAAAGAAGAGCTAATAAAAGGGATTGATTGGAATAAATCTTGGGGACTATAAAATTTGATGAGGTAACACAAGTTTTTGGTGATTTGTGTGTTTTAAGAAATATTACTGTACAGCTTACCGAAAAACGAATTGCTGTTATAGGTGCGAATGGTTCTGGAAAAAGTACATTTGTTCGTCTTATTAATGGACTCCAATTACCATCTCACGGTTTTGTAAGCGTTGATGGGCTTGATACCAAGCGCGATGCAAAAGCAGTAAAGCGTAAAGTTGGATTTGTATTTCAGAATCCCGATAATCAGATTGTTTTACCATTAGTTGAAGAGGATTTATCCTTTGGTCTCAAAAATTTAAAGCTTAATAAAGATGAAATTAAGGAGCGTGTAGATGAAATTTTACAACGCTATGAACTTCAAGATTTCAGAAATCACGCTGTCCATTTATTAAGTGGTGGGCAAAAACAACTCGTTGCTATTTCCGGTGTAGTTGCAATGAAACCAGACTACATTATTTTTGATGAGCCGACAACATTACTTGATTTGCGAAATAAGCATCGCGTTACGCAAGTGATAGAAGAATTACCACAAACGGCAATAGTTGTATCGCATGATTTGGAGTTTTTGAAAAAGTTTGATAGAGTGCTGGTTTTTGATAAGGGGGAGATAGCAATTGATGATGTACCTTTTGTTGCTATCAAGGAGTATATAAGAAGAATGTCATGATCGGTTTATATATTCCAAGGGATACGTTTATTCATAGGTTAAGTCCTGGAGTTAAGTTATTATTTCTTACGGCGTGTGGAACTTTTATAATAATGGTTTCTTCCATAGCGCTTCTTGGGTTATTTTTGTTGTTGGTCATCTTATTCTATAGAGTCGCCAAGGTCCCTTTCAAAACTGCGATAAAGCAATTTAAATCGATGGGATTGCTTTTAGTTCTTCTATTTGTATTTCAAACTATTTTTAGCGGTTGGTTTACGGGGGTTGAGGTCATATTACGTCTTGTTATCCTCTTTTCTTTATCATCACTTATTTCATTCACAACAAAAGTTTCAGATATGGTGGATGCAATTGAAGCAGGCCTCCAGCCCTTTCGTTGTTTTGGTATAAATCCATCAAAAGTGAGTATGGTTATCTCTATGGCGATCAGGTTTATTCCTCTTTTGAGTGAAAAGTTTAATGAGGTACATGAAGCACAGCAAGCACGGGGACTTAACACTAACATTGTCGCTCTTGCGATACCTTTAATTATACGAACCATAAGAATGGCTTCAGAAGTGGCTGAAGCATTGGAAGCGCGTTCTTATGATGCTGATACCATTGATACAGCATCTCATAATAATCAAAGTTTTTTATAGTGAAAGAAGAATCAAATGAATACAAAAGATTTAGTTTATATTGCCTTATTTGCCGCTGTTTATGCTATTTTGGGCCTTTTCCCTTCTATTTATCTTCCTTTTCTTCTAGGGATACCTATTACAGCTCAATCGATGGGACCGATGCTAGCAGGGTCTATTCTTGGGGCAAAAAGGGGTGCTTTAGCGTCACTCCTTTTTCTTGTTCTTGTTGCGATTGGATTACCTCTGTTGCCTGGTGGTCGCGGTGGGATCAGTGTCTTTTCAGGGATTGCAAGTGGTTATTTAATAGGTTTTCCATTTGCCGCATTTTTTATTGGTTTAATGGTAGAATTGTTTTGGCAGCGGTTAAATTTTATAATATTATTTGTGATAAATACTGTCGGTGGCATTGGGATAGTTTATTCTTTTGGTGTTCCATGGACAGCTTATATGACCAAAGTTTCTTTACTGAATGTTTTAATGGCTTCATCAGTTTTTTTGATAGGCGATTGTTTAAAAGCGTTGATTGCATCCTTTATTGCACTCGCGATTAAAAGATCTGTTCCTCTCATTCATTCAAAGCATAATAACTAAAATAAATGCATTATTTTGTTATGCTGTTGTTATATAATATTCGTATATCACTATTATTGAATTTAACTATAGTAATTTATGATGTATTTAAACATAATCTAATATGATTCATATAAGTGATATTATTAAAATAAATTATTATAGTATTTTTCTCTATATCTAAGGCATTTAAAGTGTACTTTTATAAATCTGCTACTTTTTATTAATTGTACAACAATAACGAAAGCTTTTCCCTAGTGAAGGAATAATTCAGTGAATACAAAAGATTTAGTTTATATTGCTTTATTCGCCGCTATTTACGCTGTTTTGAGTCTTTTTCCTCCTATTTATCTTCCTTTTTTGCTGGGTGTCCCTATTACAGCTCAGTCTATGGCTCCGATGTTAGCAGGCTCTATACTTGGAGCGAAAAGGGGAGCTTTAGCATCACTTCTTTTCCTTGCTCTTATTGCGATTGGGTTACCTCTATTGCCTAGTGGTCGTGGTGGAATTAGTGTTTTTTCAGGAGTTACGAGTGGTTATCTGATTAGTTTTCCATTTGCTGCATTTTTTATTGGCTTTATGGTAGAATTATTTTGGCAGCGGTTAAATTTTATAATATTATTTGTGATAAATACTGTGGGTGGCATTGGGATAGTCTATTCTTTTGGAATACCATGGGTAGCGTATATGACACAGGTTCCTTTGCTGACAGTTTTAATAAGTTCATTAGGTTTTTTGGTTAGTGGTTTCTTGAAAGTGCTGATTGCATCCTTTGTTGCGTTGACTATTAAAAAAACCGTTCCTCTCATTCATTCGGAAAAAGGGGCAGTTCTGTACTGAAGAACAAGTTTTCCAAATGTATGTAGATTAAAAAGCATCACGGAATACCATTTTGTTTTGTCTACTTTTTTATTGGTATTTTTCTGCATAGCTTTCAGAGGTAGCCATACGAAAATTGAATGTTTCGGCACCAAAATTCATTTTTGCTTTCAGGAGCAGCCCCTAAATAGCCAATTAATATTATTTTATTTAACAGGCTTGTAAGTTTTATTCGATTTGCATATTATATGCATAAAGCCTTAGAATAATTTATTATTTTTTAATATTTTTAGTTAATTAATCACTAATTTTTAAAGTATTAAATTATATTAATTGTACAAAAACATGGATAATTAAGTGTTCATCTAAAACTCTTGATGTATATAATACCCTTATAAATGTATTAATATAAGGTATAAAAATAAGATTTGAACGGGATGAAGCTAAAACAAAAGGTAATCTTAGAAAGCACCGTGTAAAGTTTTGAAATAGCTGCATATGTTTTTTCTGATCTATTCTCCATGGCTAAACAAGACCGTATTGAAAATGGAGAGTATGGTTAGCAAGCTTTAGTGCTTGTGGAGGTTTTTTATTACTATTCGTAGCGCATACTGTCCATGACGATAAAGATGGCATAGAGGTAATCCGTATTATTTCAGCACGGCGAGCCAATTTGAAAGAAAGGAAACGTTATAAAGAAGAAAGTTCGTTATGAAATTGAGGTAGGTAACTTATCAGCCTTGACAGATGAACAGAGAGTTGAAATTGATAAATTGGCTGTAATGTCGGATAGTGCAATTGATCATAGAGATATTCCGTCACTCAATGATGTGTTCTGGAAAAACGCCGTTTTCAATCCATTCTATAAATCACCCAAAACTGTTACAACAGTGCGTGTGGATTCAGACGTGCTAGCGTGACTTTAAAAGTCAAGGGAAAGGATATCAAATGCGGATTAACGCCATTTTACGTGATGCCATGCTTCGTTCAATGCGTTGACCTCTTTCCTGCGACAAAGAGTATCAAACTGCTTTCGATAGTTTTTTTATCTCCTTGTTGATTTCATCTATGAACGTTGAGAAGAGACAACGCCATTTAATCTAAACAGTTTTATAAAATCGGAAATATTACTATGGCTTTTTAACTGAGCACTGTAGTGTGTAAATAGATATGTTTATTAAACTGCGTGTATGTAACATAAGAAACAATACACAAA